>NZ_JBEPEH010000020.1:0-222316 GCF_040300725.1 Dactylosporangium sp. NPDC000244 | reverse complement strand
TGCATCGCGGGGTCGATGTGGGTGTAGAGGTGGTTGTTGAACACCCGGAACCAACGGTCGAGCCGCACGTCGATGCTGGACGGCTGCACCAGCGCCTGGTCGAAGGGCTCGAGGCGCAGTCTGCCGGTGTCGAGCTCCTTGTCTAGGTCGCGGTCGGACAGGAGCATCAGGACCGCTCCGCGTACGGGCTGGACGCCACCTCGGTGCCGTCGGCGAGCTCGCTGATCGTGAAATCCCCGAACACGCTGGGCGCGACCCGCTGCAGTTCCCGCAGGCAGGCGACGGCGACCTCGCGGATCTCGATGTCGGCGGCCTCCGTGGCGCGCATCGTGACGAAGTGCCGCCAGGCCCGGTAGTTGCCGGTCACGACGATGCGCGTCTCTGCCATGTTGGGCAAGACCGCCCGGGCAGCCTGGCGCGCCTGCTTGTGCCGGTCCGTCTTCACCAGCCCGCGACCCTCCAGCAGCCGGTTGGCGCGTGCCATGAGCGCGTCGTACGCCGCCGTGATCTCGACGTTGATCGAGTCGAGGATGTCGCCCGCCTCCTGGTCGCCCGCGAACAGCGGCGGGACCACGACTTCACCACCGTCGGCCACGTACCGCTGGGACAGCTGCGAGTAGGAGAAGTGCCGATGCCGTACGACCTCGTGCGTGAACGACCGCGAGACGCCGGTCAGGTAGAACGTCACGGTGCCGTGCTCGAGCACGCTCAGGTGGCCGACCTCGAGGATGTGCTTGAGATACCCGGCGTTCGTGGCGGTCGCAGGGTTCGGCTTGCTCCACGACTGGTAGCACGCGCGGCCGGCGAACTCGGCGAGCGCCTCCCCGCCTTCGGCGTCGGTTTCCCAGGGCACCTCGGAGGGAGGCTCGAAGTGCGTCCAGGCGATGGCGTGGGCGCGCAGGGCGATCGGCGGGTGCTGGTTGGCGACGGGCGCCGACTGTTCGGTCACGCGGCAACTTCCTCAACTGTGTTGGTGGTAGAGCGCAGGTCACAACGACGCTGTACGGCCTTGTAGCCGACGTGCAGCTGCAAACGGATCTGCTTGACCGAGACGCCGGCGTCGAGCATCGCGTCGATCCGTACGTCGCGTTCGGCGGTCCGGACAGCCCGAGTGGAGGGCCGCTTGGTTGAGCCGCTGGCGCGTCGGGCCTTCTGCACCAGGTCGACGGGCACGCCGAGCCGGGCGGCGATGGCCTTGTTGCCGAGACCTTGTGCGACGAGGGCGTCGACGTCACGGCGGCGCTGGGCGACGCGGGCACTGCGGGTGGTGGTGGACGGCGGCGCCTGGTTGTAGATGGCGCGCCGGTCGGCTTCGGTGAGCCCGCCCCACACCCCGAAGGCCTCGCGGCGGGCCAGGGCTCCGTCGGCGCACGCCTGCCTGATCGGGCAGAACTCGCAGACGGCCTGAGCTTCGGCGATGCCGTCCGGGTCGTCGTGGTCGGGGAACATGTCGACGCCCGCCGTCCTGCAACGGGGACGAAACTGTTGGTCAGCCATGGCATACTCCGCGATAGTCGAAGGTGGATCTGGGCGGGTGCCGCAGCGTCATGCGGCACCCGCTTTACGTCTAGAACGGCGGCTCGTCGTCGAAGCTGGACTGCTTGCCGCCGGCGGGCGCCGAGTTCGCCCACGGGTCGTCGTTGCCGCCGCCGAAGCCCGAACCGCCGCCCTTGCCCGACGACTGGGCGCCGGAACGCTGCATCTTCTCGACCTTCGCCGTAGCGAACGCGAGGCTCGGGCCGATCGAATCGATGAGGAGACTCGGCGCGGAACGCTTCCCGCCGCCGTTCTTGTCCTCCCACTGCTCGGTCTTCAGCCGGCCGGTGACGACCACCTCTGTTCCACGCGAAAGGCTCTCGGCGGCGTGCTCTGCGGCCTGCTTGAACAGGACGCCGTCGACGTAGAAGCTGTCGCCGTCGGACCAGTTGCCTGCGTCGTCGCGCTTGCGGCTGTTGAACGCGAGGCGGACCTTGCACACGGCGGTGCCGCTGGGGGCGAAGCGGAGGGCCGGGTCGTCGGTGAGGCGGGCGACGCCGGACAGGGTGGGAAGGCTCATGCTGCGTCTCCTTGGGTTGTGATCTGTTTGGCGTATTCCCGGATGCGCTGGAACGCGACATGGAATACGTAGTTGCTGAGTCCCGCGTTCCTGGCGACCTGCCGCCCGCTGAGGTGGGGGTTGGCGACTCGGTGTCGGGCGGCCTTCTCTTGGATTCCGGTAAGGGCACGCCCAGCGTTCAGGACGGCCCGTGCGGCAGCGACATCCCGGCCGACGGCGTCGCGGGTGGGTGGCGCGTCAAGGTCGAGTGGCCGTGGGTCGTGGGCGCAGGTGTGTCGCCGCCAGGGTCCGGTGCCGATTTCGGCCCGGCCGTGCTGGTCGATGCTGATCCAGCCGTCGCGGCCCTGGTCGAGCCAGATGTCGTAGCCGTCGAGGTCGGCACGGACGATCGGCGTCCCGCAGGCGCAGAGGCGTCGGATCACTGCTTGCGGATCGGCACGATCAGGTGCCGGTAGCTGTCGTCGCCGACCGGCAGTACCTGCACCGGCTTGGTCACCGCGCCCATGCGCAGCGCGATCCGGCCCGTGCCCGCCGCTTTGATCGCGGCCGTCAGGTAGTCGGGGTTGATCCGGATCTCGATCGGCCCGCCGTCGATGTCGCAGTCCATGGCGGCGTCGGCGTCGGTGGAGTCCTCGCCCGTCGCGCGGATCGCCACACCGCCGTCGGCGAAGTCGAGGATGATCGGGGTCGCCTTCTCGTGGACCTTCGCGGCCCGGCCGACGTGCCCGGCGAACTCCTCGGCGTCCAACTCGACGGTCCTGTTGGTCTGGCCGTCGAAGAAGGAACGCAGCCGCTCGCCCGGGTGGTCGGTGAGCTGCGCGGTGACGACGGTCAGGTTGCCGTCGGACATGCCGAACAGGGCGTCGTCGGCGTACAGCGTCACCCGGCCGGACAGCAGGTGGGCGGTATCGGCGACGAGGTGTGCGGGCGGGCAAGCGTGGCCGGCCTCGCCCGACGCCTGCCACGAAACGACGCCGGCGGCGGCCCGGTAGCGGTCGCTGGCCAGCATGGTGAGGACGGCGTCGAAGCTGAACCACAGGCCGATCAGGTTCTTGGGCTCGGCGTCGGGTCCGGTGGCCGCGGCGACCCGCTTGACGGCCCGGGCGAATTCGGCGGCGTCGACGGTGCCGACGGCTGGCGGCAGGTCGGGCAGTTGCGGGTATTCGTCGACGGGCAGGGTGGGGAAGCCGAGCTTGACGGTGCCGCAGGTGAGCTTGAGCCGCCCGTTGTCGACGGTGAGGGCGACCGGTTTGGCGGGCAGGGTGTCGGTGAGCGCCGACAGGAGCCTGCCGGAGACGAGCACCTGCCCGTCGCCGCGCCCGTCGACGCTGACGGCGGCGGTCGCCGACGTGTCGTAGTCGAACGCGGCGATGCTCAGCCGGTCCCCGTCGACGGTCAGCTTGACGCAGGCGAGGGTTGGAAGGGCGGGCCGGGACGGCAGCCGTTTGGCGACGGCGGCGACGGCGGCCTTGAGCACGGCCTGGTCGACAGCGCAGGCCAACTGGGTGAGGACGGCGGTCATGCGGCGATCTCCTCTGCCGTGTCGAAGTCGAGGCGCAGCTGCTCGTGGTCGTAGATCGGGGCGTCCGGTACGACGGCGAGCATCTTGGCCTTCGGGTGGTTGTGGCGGTCCAGGAACTTGTGCAGCGCCTTGCGGATGACATCTGCGCCGATGTCGCCCGCCTGGTCGATCTCGAAAATGAGCGACACGCAGGCCAGCCGGAAGCTCTCCAGCGCGTCAACCTCGGCCTGTAGCTGTGCCCAGTGCCGTGACTGCTCTTCGGCGACCTTGACCAGGTCGACGGTGCGCAGCTCGGCCGGGATCAGCGCCAGAGCTGCATCGATCTCGCGTGCGGCGTTGGTACGGGCGCGGTCCCGTTCGATCTGGTAGCGGATGGCGATGTCGCGGAAGTGGTCGATGACGTCTGCGGTCGACTGGCCGTCCTCCTGCGGTACGCCCTCCCAGCCGTGCTCCAGCCAAACGTTCAGCCAGTCCCGCAGCTTGGTGGCGCGGGCACGGGTGAGCAGGACCGACTTGTCGCTGCCGCTGTGGTAGCCGATAGTCAGCACGGCGTCGTCGGAGATTGGGGTCTTGTGGCGCGGACCCAGCCGCAGGCGGCACTGGGCTTCGGCGATCTCCAGCGACTTGGGGTTCACGCGGCGGCCTGGACGGCGGCGTTGTCGACCTCTTCAGGGCCGACGAGGACGAGGCGGCGCACGGGCACGCCAGCCTTGTTGGTGTACCGCTCGTAGCGGGCGGTGTAGTCGCGCGCCACGCGGCCCAGGCGCTGCTCGGCCTCGGTGAGGGCGATCGGGTCGGACTGGTCGAAGGCGGTCATACGGTCGGGTCCTTTCGTGTGGACGACGCCACCGTGCTGGGTGGCCCAATTTTCGGCGTCGGTGAGCAGGTCGAAGAGGTGAAGCGCGAGCTGGTTGTCGACGTTGCGGCCGATGTGTGTCCATTGACCGCCGTTGCAGTCGGTCCAGGTCCACGGGCCGGGCTGGTCGAGGTAGACGGGCCGGCCATCGCTGTCTCGCAGACCCCAGCGGGTGCCGGGCAAACCGTCGGAGGTGCGGCGGATGGTGGCGATCTGGGCGTAGAAGATCCGCATCAGGCGGTCAGCCGGATCTCGTCACCGGTGATCGCCTCGACGACGGCGGCGATCAGGTCCCGGGCGGCCGGCGGGGTGACCGCGTTGCCGAGCATCTTGACCTTGTCGCGCTTCGCCCCGATGGGCATCTCGAAGCGGGCGGCGAACGCCATCCCGGCCTTGATCTCGTGAACGTCGAGCATCCTGAACGTGCACTGGTCGACCTCGACGGCGCGACCCAGCAGCGCATCGCCCTGCACGGTCGTCTGTGTTGGCAGCGGCAGGCCGAGCGGGCGCAGATGTCCCGTGTCGTAGCCGTAGATCGCGTGGTTACCCCACTGGACCAGCGACTGGTGACCCTTCGTCGTCAGCGTGCGGATCGGCTCGGTGACCGGAGTTGACATTTCGGCGCCGCCCTCGTTGTTGCGCATCACCAGGGCGTGATGGGTGCCGTTCGCCGCGAACGTCTGCGTCGGCCACTCCACCGCGGGCCGGGCGACACCGTTGTTGCGCAGCGGCACCACCAGGGCCATCTCGTGCCGGGCTGTCTGCGTCACCGCGGGCTCCGACACAGGCTTCACCTTCAGCCCGTCGCGGCCGGTCGTCGACACCAGCAGCGGGTCGATCAGCGCGTGGTTCGAGCCGTTCGCCACCACCGTCGCCAGCGGCTCCGACACTGGCGACGTGCGCGGCCGGTCCGAACGCAGCGGCGCCAGGAACGGCGGCACCACCACACCCTCGGTCTCGCGGGTCGTCCGAGCTCGCATCGGCTCGTCTGCCGATGACGCACCGTCGTTCCAGGTGCCGCCTGCCGGAACGAGCATCGGCGGGCACGCCAGAGCCTTCGTTGCGGTCGTCGTCTGGGCGGTCAGCGGCCAGTCCTGCGCTGACCAGGTGCGTACCCCGGGGCGCCGCTCGAACGTGTTCCCGGCCGCTTCGAGCGTGATCGGGCGAGCGTAGCGGCGCAGCCCCGCCTCGATCCGGGCGATCGTCTTCGGCTGCAGCGGCTTGACCCGGTCACCGATCCGCTCGGCGGGCAGCGTCCAGTCGATGGCGGACGCCGCGGCCAGGACGTACGGGTGGACAAGGGCGCCGCGGCAGCTGGTGGTAGGGCAGCGGTACACGTACTGCTGGCCGTACCGCATCGCGCGGCGCCGGCCGGGCTGCTTGTCGACGTAGATGGCCCGCACAACCCGCTCGCAGGTGGGGCACCAGGCGTTGGGGCGGGTCCACTTCGCAAAGTCGGGGGTGCGGTAGCAGGTCTTCCAGAACACGAAGTAGACGCGGTCGCGCAGCTGCGGAGCGGGCGCGCCCAGGTGGTGGGCGAACGCCGAGTTGAGCACGACGATCCGGTGCTGGTAGCCGAGGGTGGCCATCTGGGCGAGCCACGTGTCGAGGTCCCACCAGGCGAGGATGTCGGTGACGTTCTCGACGATGACGGCCTTGTAGTTGTGGAACGCGGCGAACTTCGGGACGGTCCACATGCCAAACCGGGACCGCTGCTTCGCCTCGTCAGCTTCGGGCTCGTCGTCGGCGAACAGGTCGCCCTGCAGCGCCTTGGCGTCGTAGTCGCGCTTCTCCCCACGCGCCACGGACCACGTGGTGCATTCGGGGGAGAACCAGCCGATGTCGGTGGCTGCGTACTTGCGGGGGTCGCCGTCGGCATCGTCGGTCATGTCGATCCGGTCGTGGTCGACGTGGGGCATGTTGTGGTTGTGCGTGGCGATGGCCTTGTCCCAGTGGTTGAGGGCGTATTTGACGCGCACGCCGGGGACCATTTCGGCGCCGGAGGATGAGCCACCGGCGCCGCAGTAGCCGTCGAGGACAGTCAGCACGTATGTGCTCCTTGAGCTGCGGGAATCTGCGGAATGGAGGGATGCACCTCAACTGTTTCTGTAGGTACAGTAACCCATGTTAGTGTGGGTACACAAACCATCGACCCAAGAGAGCGAAGATTTCTGTGGGTACACTGACGCGCGTGCCACGCCCCGCCACCGGCAAGACGCCGATCCGCAACTTCCGCGTCAAAGCCGAGCACTACGACCCCGCCGTCCGCATCGCCTGGGCGCGCGGCGAATCGCTGACCGACGTGGTCGAGAAAGCAATCGCCGCCTACGCTCGGCGCCACCGAGACGAGGACCCCGGTGCCGAGGCATACGAAGCGGCCCGGACCGCGGCGGGCCGACCCCGAAAGACCGCCCCACCGCCCGCCGAGTAGCCCCCGTCACTGCATCCCCAGCGGCGGCTCAGCGCTGGCGGACAGCAGTGCCCGCACCTCGAGCGCCCGATACCGGCGGTGCCCGCCCAGGGTCCGGATCGACGTCAGCCTCCCGGCCTTCGCCCAGCGGGTCACCGTCTTCGGAGCGACATGGAAGAGCGCGGCAACCTCGGCCGGGGTGAGAAGCGCATCTACCTGCAGCGGCTTCCGCTTCACACCGCACCGCCCTTGCCGGCGAGAGCCCACACGAGCTGGCTGCGCCGGCGAATCCCCAGCACCGAGTACGAGAGGCGCAGATGGGTCTTGACCGTGTCCTCGGACAGGAACATCCGCGCCGCGATCTCCCGGTTCGACAGCCCCGCCGCGGCCAGCGTGCACACGTGCAGCTGCTGGTCGGTGAGTGATTCGCCGGACTGCCGCCGCCAGTCAACGATCCTGAACAGGTCCGCGAGGGCGCGCAGGTGCTCGTCGATCTGGTCCTGGATCGCTGCCGCCGCTGGCGACATGCCGGCCCTGATGCCCTTGGTGACCAGGTCGATCGTCACGCGGCACCGTCCTTCGCCAGCCGCTCAGCCTCCTCGTGGATCAGCTCCACGAAGTGCTGGTTGCACAGCGCGTACGGCGACCGCCGCTCCCGGATCAGCGTGATGGCCTCACCTGCGCCCATGCCGAGCCGCAGCAGGATGAACGCGGTCAGCAAGCCGGAGCGGTTATAGCCCGCCTGACACCTCGAGAGCACGCGACGGCCGTCCCGGATCGCCTCGGCGCCGAGGTCCGCGAACCGCAGCACCGCCGCCATGTCGTCGGCGTTGAGGATGCCGTCCGGCACCCGCGCATACCGGCGCTGCACCCCGACGGCCGGGCCGCACCCGTACCGCTCGTACAGGCTGAGGACCAGGTCGAACTCGTCGGCGACGACCACGTTCTCGACGCGGCCCTCCGTAGAGAAGTAGTCGTGGCCGCCCATGAACAGGCCCGGCCGGATCTCCGACCAGGGGCGATCGCAGTACGGGACGCCGATCACGCTGCCACCTCGCCCAACTCCGTGATGGTCAGGACGACCTCGCCGAACGGGCACAGCTTCGGGTTGGCGACCTTCTCCCCGAACCGGATGTACGGCCCCTCCAGAAACTCCGGCGTGTCCCGCTCGATCAGCCCATAGCCGGGTGCGGTCGACACCTGCCCGGCCCGTTTCCCGCGCTTGATCTCCTGCCGGAACGGGGCGCCGAGGCCATCGGTTGCCGGCTTGACGACCAGCGGGTGATAGTTCGCCTCGTCGCGGTCACTGCGGTTCGACGTGAACCGCAGCTCGAAGTCGAGGCGGACCTTGGTGAGCCCGGTCGGGAGTTTCGCCGCCTTGGCATGCACGAACGTCGCCTCACGCCACGACGTGGTGAGCCCGTGCCGGGTGCGCCAGTAGACGTTGCCGTTGCCGGACAGCATCTTGTCCGGTGCCGGGAACCGTAGCGTCCACCGGCGACGCCCGTGCTCGTCCAGGTCGGCCAGGTATTCGACGGGCGCGGTCGCGGCGACGGTCGGCTTCGGCCGTCGCTTCTTGCGCGGCGCCGCTCTCTTCGCCGGCAGGGTGAGGACGGGCGGGAGCAGGCCGGGCAGGGCCTGCTGAACTACAGAACTCACTGCTTCGCCTCCTCGCGGCGGTTCGTGCAGTCGGGGCAGAGGTCGCGGGTGATCTGCCGGTCTCGGTCGCCGCGGCGGTCGCCGACGGTCCAGCCCTCGCGGCGCAGGAACTCGGCGTACTCCGGCCACGGCGGCGGATGGGCGGCGGCGGTGATGCCGCAGCCGGACGGGTCGTCGCACATGACGACGAGCGCGAGACTCACGCCGCACTTCCGATGACAGCTGGAGACCGCCGGTACCGAATAAGGACGGTCTCGTCGTGGTCTCGCCTGATCGGACATTGCAGTTTTGCGAGAAACACCAGAAACGCGGAGGGGCCAGCCGGGTCGGCCACCACGCGTTCAATCCGCCGCCAGCCTCGCCATTGAATCTCGTGGAGTAGGGGGTCGAGCTGATCGACTGGCATCAGAGCGTCGGCGCCGCTGGGAAGGAGTCCGGCGCCTACATCCCAAGAGCGGCGGCGGATGTCGCGCTTGCAGCGACTTGCGCATGCGTCGCAGCTTCTCTTGCCATCTCGGGAGATGCGAACATTGCCCGAGTCGTACTTGTGGCCGGCCGGGCAATGGGTTTTGGCGCGGTTGATCGAGTACGTGGTACGGGAACAGTTCCGCATGTTGTCCAGGGGGGTTGCAACACGCAGATGATCAGGGTTAATGCAGCGCCTATGCAGGCAAGTCGGCCCTCCCGGGCACTGTTCGTCCCGGTTGTGGCACTCGTGATCGACGTGCATGCCAGCCGGAATCTGGCCGCGCCACAGTTCGTATGCCGCGCGATGCGCCTGGCGCCAACGTCCCCGTACCTTGATCCGGGCATAGCCGGACGCTTTTACGCCGACCTTCATCAGCCAGCATCCATTTGCGTGTGCCGTAACGCTTGCGCGAAGCCGGTCGACTAGCGGCAAAGCGTCAGGGTTCAGGCTGGCGGCCTTCTCTCGGCGAAGGCATCCACAGGACGTTGTCGTCACGCCTAGATGACCAGGCTTGACCTGCTTGCTGTTTCCGCAGTCGCAGATGCACTCGATGAACCGGTCGCCCGGAGCTCGATCTCGCGTGACCGTAAGGCGTCCATAGCGCGAGCCGGCGCTGATGCGCTTCATTCGCAGACTCATCAGCTGCACCTACATGATGTGGCGGAGAACGGAGGCTGGCCGTCCGCATGCTCGAGGGTCGCGATCCGCGCCTCGACCTCGGCCGCCTCGTGCTCGTGCCAGATGGCGAGCTCCCAGTCGGCGTTGTCACGGTCCTGCTTGGCCAGGTGCTGCAGCTGCTGGTGTTCGCGGCGCAGATGCTCGAGCATCGTCACGGCGCCACCGCCGCGAACGGCCACTCGGTCCGCACACTGTCGGCGCGCTGGACCAGCTCGGCGGCCTGCTCGCGCAGGAGCTGACGCCGCTCATCCGGTGACGCGTCCGTAATCTCGGGCAGCGCCGGCGGCTCGTCCCGGTCGGCCTGCGCGGACAGCTTCAACGCCTCGTCGCGCCAGTAGTCCGCCAGGGACAGCGACGACTCGCGGTATCGCTCCGCCTGCCACCCTTGCAGCGCATCCAGGCTGAGTCCGCTGAACGCATGGAACGCGCGGACGATCTCGTCGGGGCGGCGCCGGTCCGCGTACAGCTGCCGGAGCTCGACGGCCGTCATGTGCGAACGCTGGCCGATCGTCCAGGCGATCCTGGCGGCGGCGAGCGCGTCGAACGTCGAGTCGTGGGCCCCGTCGAGCCGGACACCGTAGTGCTCGCACGCCGCGGTCAGGGTCCGCTTGCCCTTGCGGTAGCGGTCCAGGGCGCGGTCGATACACAGCGGGTCGATGATCTGCGCGCCGGCGAGGAGGTCCCCGAACGGTGGGAGGTCGAAGCGGCGGGTCTCGCGGTCGAGGAGGGTCGTGTCGTACGGCGCGTTGTAGATCACCACGGGCAGGTGGGCGGCGATCGCGGTAGCCAACGTGCCGACGATCTCCGGCAGTACGTCGGCGAGGGGCTTCCCCTCCGCCCGGACGCGTTCCGTCGTGTACCCGTGCACCTCCGCGGCCCCGGCGGGCACCTCAACGCCCGGATCGGCGACCCACGACGACACCTCCGTCGACCGGCCGCCGCCGACCATGGCGATGCAGGCGGTGACGATCCGGGCCTCTTCCGGGTCGGGCGCTGTCGACTCAAGGTCGAACGTGCACAGGCGCTGCGCGTGCCAGCCGGTCATGACCGCTCCTCAATGTGTGCGGCGGTGTGCCGGATCGCGAAACGGATGAGTCCGTCGAGGTCGTTGAACTCGAAATACGGCAGGCCGTTCGCGTGCTCATCGCCGTGACCGCCGTAGTAGGCGATCGGGAAGTACGTCGCCGCCTGACCCGGCGCGTTGGCCGCGCATTCGCCGCAGTTCAGCTCGACGCCGGAATTCTCGTCGCCGACGAGCTGCAGGTAGTCAGGGATCTGGACGTCGGCCCGGCTCTGCGTCTGCGCCTCGCGTGCGAGCCGGGTTGCGGTGTCCAGGTCGTGCCAGTACTGCGCCTCCCACTCGGGACCGCTGCGACCGTCCTTCGACCACATCCCGTCGGCGGCGAGGTACATGCCGCGCTTGCCGGACAGGTCACGGACCGCCCAACGGCCGCCGGGCCGCTCAATCACATGCAGCTCGCCGACCTTGTGACGCAGAACGCCCGGTGGGGTGGCCGCAGCGTCAAGAGCTGCGGCCACCGTCTTCTCGTCGAATGCGTTCATCAGTGGAGGCACCGTTTCGAATCGGCCGGTCGGCTGCTGAGGATCAGCGGCCCGTACACCCGGTTGATCTCGTTCGGCTCGTCGTCCGCCGGCCCGCCGGTGATGCGGACGAGCACGCCGCTGGACTCGAACAGCCAGTGGTCGTCGTGGTCGTCCTGCCACACGTCGCCGACCTGCGGCGGCCACCCCGCCGGGTCTTCCGGCGGGGTGTAGCGGTGCCCGCGGGGCGTTCCCGTCGCAATGAGCCGGGCCCAGTCGGTGACATCGTCACCGTCGCCGACGATCGGCAGGAGCATGTTCAGCGCCGTCGCGCCCGCCACGGCGAGCGTCGCGTACACCTGCGCGAGGGCGATCTTCTGATCGACGGTCAGGGTGTCGTCGGGGTGCTGCTTGTGGATGTCGCGCAGCATGATCTGCGCATCGCCGTACCGGTCGGCGCCGCTCACTGGAGCTCACCCTCGATCGGGTCTTCGAGCTCCGCCCCGCCCATGTCGACGTCGGGCGTCGCCTCGGCCGCGGGCATCGGCAGCGCCTCCAGCGCGTCGATGACGACCTTCGCCTCGTCCTTCGTCAGGTCGTTGCGAGACGCGATCTGCCGGCCAATCTTCTCGGCGACGAAGTCCCGCTGCTGCGCCGGGGAATTCAGCCCCCTCTCGGCGAACAGGGCGAACATCTTCCCCTGCTGCGCCTTCGTCATCGGCTCCGCGTCGGCAGGCGGAGCTGACTTGGGGAGCGCATCGCCGACCTCCGCCGTCGCCCGCACCGGCTCGTCCACGTCGGGCACGCCACCGCCGAGGATCTCGGCGCCCGTCACCCGCGACGGGGCGGGCATGTACCCGGGCTCTGCGCCCATGTCCTGCGCCTCTTCCGCCGACGCCATACCCATGATCGCGTCGTTGGCGACGAGCTTGCAGACCTCCGACGTCGCCCGAGCGATCAGCATCGCCTTCGGCTGCGTCCCCCAGTTCGGGTTCTTCTTCGGGAACCCCGCCTTCACCGCCCGCGGCATGTCCCACTCGGAGAACTGCCACGCCGACTCGTCGCCCACGTGCTCCTTCCGGCGGCCCTTCATCACCACCCGCGTGTCGCTCGCCTCGACGAGCCGGATGTCGTGGCCGTGGCTCTGCACCACCGCCCGCAGCGTCTCCGCCGCCGGGCGGGGCGTGCCCTGAATGTCGTGGAAGGCGCGCATCGACGCCATCGGGTCCAAGCCCAGCTCGGCGCCGGCGAGGAACGCGGCGGCCATCTCGGCGGGCTTCCCCCGGTACTTCGCCGGGACGAACGACGTGTTCGCGAGCTTCTGCGCCATCTGGTAGGCGGCGTCCGCGGCCCCGGCCCAGTCGATGATCCGTTCGACGGCCGAGTTCTGGACGGGGACGAGGTCCGACGCGGGGGTTTCGGCGCGCATGGCAATGGTCACGGTCGTGTCTTCTTTCGTTCGGGGGTTAGGAGTTGTCGTGCTGCCGGATCGCCCACGAGGGCAGGCTGATCTCGGGGATGTCGTCGTCAGCGAATCCGGGCCAGTAGCCGACTTCGGAGCAGTCGCGGAACGTGGCCATCGCCTGCTCGGCGAGCTCACGGCCGACGCGCTGCGTTTCGGCGTCGAGCTGGACGGTCGTCACCAGGTAAGGCGGTTCTTTCATCTGGACGATGAACACGAACAGCGGGTCGTCGGCGAGGTCGACGGCCTGGGCGGCGTCTCGGTACCAGCGGTCTTGCAGGTGGTAGCGGTAGGTGTGGACGGCTTTCGCGAAGTCGGCCGGGTTCGCCGACTGGGCGGTCTTGTAGTCGGGGATGACGAATCGGCCGCGGCCCGGCTCGGGGAGCCAGTCGAGGCGCGCCCGCCGCCAGATGCCGGCTTGCCTGTCGTGCCAGAAGATCGACTGTTCGGGTTTGCCGTGCGCGGGGTCGAGGAGTTTCGACGCGAGCGGGTTGCGGCGGATCGCCGCCGCCATCGCCTTGACCTGGGCGACCTCGCGGGCCAGGAGCGGGATCTTGCCCTCCGCGCGGGCTTCGGCCGCTGCCTCCTTGGCCTTCTTCGTCAGCCAGTTGTCGGCGTCGACCGCGACGAGTTCGGCTCCGACACCGAGGACGAGCTTGTGCGCGGCGTGGCCGAGGTCGAAGACACGCTTCGTCTTCGGCGGGTTGTCGGCGGCGTACCGGAACAGGGCCGGGCACGACGGAGGCAGGAGCAGCTTCGCCCCGGACGCGGACAGTGAGCCGGTAGGAACAGGGTCGGCGAAGTACGTCACCTCATCGAGGTCGTACACGCCGGGCTGGTCGATGACGAGCCGCTCGGGCAGGACTGCGGTCACCGCATCCACCCGCTGACGGCCTCGACGGTGACCTTCCAGCCGGAGCCGAGCTCGGCCCGCCATTCGCCGGCGCGCAGCTGCGCGTCCAGGTAGGGCCGGGCGTGTTCGGTGAGGATGTCGCCGTGCGGCCCGCGGGCGACGAGGAGGTGCGTGTTGCGCCGGGCGTCGGCGGCGACCCGCTGCATGTCGGCGGCGTAGTCGCGGCCGGGGTGCAGGTCGACGGTCATCGGGCACCTCCTCGGACGAGGTGGGCGAACCGTTGCCGGTCCAGCTCGAGCCAGCGCCGGCCGCTGCGGTGGATGCCGTTCGGGACGAGCCGGGCGCGCGCGTCGCTGCGGCTGGCGCGACCGACGCCGCGGTGCCCGCCGCCGACCCGGCGGTGCGACACCACGTCGAGGCGTCGGCGGGTGGGGACGGCGGCGACACCGACCGCGCGGAACGTCGCCGCGACCGGCAGCGTCTCCGGCCGGCGTGACCGGCCACCCAGGTAGGCGGCGCCCAGGACGAGACCGACAGCCGTGGCTGCCACCGCCGCGGGGATCACCGCACACCTGCCTTGTCGCGGCCGGCGCGGCGCACACCTCGGTAGGTGTAGGACCGGAACAGGTCGGAGCTGTGCAGGGTCCGCTTCAGCCGCCGCTTGCCGGGCTGCCGGGCCAGCAGTACGGGGCCGTCGAGGACCACCGTTTCGTCGGCGTCGCTCAGCATGTCCTGGAGCGCCTGCGGGATGTGAGGCTGGTGCAGCGTCTCGCGGCCGTGCTCCCACGGGTCGGTGTCCTGTCCGGCCCACCAGCCGCGGACTGTGGCCACGGCCGCCTGCCACGCCCGCTTCACAGTTCCACCTGCGCAGCGTTCGCGACCCGGATGATCCGGTCATCCCGGTCGGCCTGCCGGTTGGGGTGCAGCGCGTCAGCGATGAGCCGGTCGACCTTGCGGCCCTCGGCCCGCCACAGGTGCACCGCGAGGCCGGTGAGCGCGGCGCCGGCCGACGCCCACAGCAGCGTCTCGCTGGTCACCGACCCGACGACCTTGGCCTCGACCAGGAGCAGGGCGGCGACCACGCCACCGGTCAGAAATGCGTGCATCAGCGGCACCTCCGGAAGGTCATGAGCCCGAGCAGGGCGGTGAACAGGACGGCCGAGGTCGGCCAGGAGACGAGCCCGTCGTCGAACGGGCCGACGATCGCGACCAGGGCCCCGGTCTCCGACCCGGCGATCGCGACGTGTGTGGCGAGACGGGGCAGAAGACCCCACGGGAAGTGGGAGCGGCGGACGGGCTGGACCGCGGTACGGCGACGTAATCGGATCGGCCACGGGGCAAATTCGTCGGTGGTGGCGTCTGCGAGACTCACGGCGCCACCTGCGCCTTCAACCCCTGCAGGTGCGCGTACGCGCCGAGAACGATCAGCCCGTCGTGGACCGCGTCACCCGACTTCCACGCCTCCTCGCCAGGCCCGAGCCCAGTCCGGAGCCGCTGCAGTGCGTGCGTCATACGGCGGGCCACATAGCGTTCCGCGAACGGCATGCTGACCGCCGCGTTCTGGTCCACGACGTCAAGCTCGGTGGAGTCCCTCACCGGCGACGGGTCCGCGCAGTGCCGGCCGAGCTCGTCGGTGAGCAGGTCGGCAAGGATCGACAGGTCGACGGTGGTCACGCGCAACCACCTGCGGAGACGATCTCCTTGCACGCTTCCAGCGCCACATCGGCAAGGAAGGCGGCGACCTCATCCGCGCTGAGCTGCAGCAGCAGACTCGAAGCCGGACCAGCGTCGACATCGACGGCGAACCAGCCATGGGCGACGCGCATCGTGGCGAATCCGAACGGGTCGACGGAAACGCTGTCGAACGCGTCCGTCATCGCCTCGACCGTCACCTCGATCTCGGGCACCCCGTCGACGACGATCGACACCTTGCCCCGGCAGTTCGGTGCCGAAATCAGCGTTGCCCAGTCCTCGGCTGTCCCGCGCCACCGGTCGAGGCGGATGTCGCGGTCGTGCTGGGATGCGTACACCCGCAGCGGGGTTTTCACGATGCTCATCGCGGGCTCCATTCCGGCGGCGGGCCGACAAGGTCGAACACGGCGTTGAGGTCGGCCGTGACCTCGCCCATGGCGTCTGCGAGCCGGTGCAGCTCCGTCTCGGCGGCGTCGGCGGCCAGGTGCATCGCCGCGGCGACCCGCTCGTCCTCGGCGGTTGCGGCGGCGTCGGCGAGGGTCGCGGCGAACATGCGCCGGTCGGCGGCGTACTGCCGCGCGGCGGCCGGGTCGACCGCCCACAGCTGCCGGACGTGCACGGGCGCGTCAGCGATCTCGGCGCGGGTGCGGGGGCTCACGCCGCACCGTCCAGCAACTGCGCCAGGCACCGGTCGATGTCGAGGAACTCGAAGCCGGGCGGCACGAGCTGGCTCATCTCGGCGAGGAACATCCGCACGTCCGTCGCCCGGCAGTCGAGCATCGCCCGGCCCTCCGGCGAGGACAGGCGGATGAAGAAGCGGCCACTGTTGGCCCAGCAGCACACGTCGCCGAGTCCTGCCACATCGTGCAGCGCCTCGGCGAGCAGTTGGCGGTCGAACATCCACGTGCTGTCCGGCTCGAACGTCAGCCGGACCGTGAACGGCTCGGCGTCGTCGAAGTGGAACGTGCCGACGTTGTAGCCGTCACCGACACGGAAGTGGACCTTGCGCTCGACGGTGGTCACGCTGCCACCGCCCCGGCCAGCTCGTGCACGTCGTGCGGCTGCTCACCGAGAGCATCGCCGTGGCCGGCGAACACGACCCGGTCCATGCGACCCGAGAGCGTGCAGGCGGAGTCAGCCCAGCGGACCGCCAGCGACCACACCTCACCGGGGTCGCCGCCTGTGGCGAGCGCGAACGCGCCGCCGGGCGTGACGCCCCGCGGGACCGCGAACGCCAGCGTCAGGCCGTCGAGGTCGCGGACCTTCACCGACCAGAAGCCGCCCGGGAGCCGGGTCGCCTGAACGAGGCCGGGGGAAACGTGGACGTAGCCGGTGTTGACCGTGAGCGTGCTGGCGAGGACGGCAGTCATGCGGCCACCCGCCCGCGGTCGATCCGGTCGGCGAGAGAGCGCAGCGTGTCGGCGACACCCGTCTCGACGGGCGCGTCGACCGGCACGAACGCCAGCTTGTAGCCGTAGACGCGGAGAAGCTTCCGCAGGGCGTCCGGCGTCGGCCGGCGGTCGCCGCGCTCGTACGAGCCGATCACGACGGCCGCGAGACCAGACTTGCGCGCGGCGCCTTCCAGGGACAGGTTGTGCTGGGTGCGCAGCTCCCGCAGGCGGGTGCGCAGCGGGTCGGCGGTCCACGCCTCGCGGCCGTTCATCGGGTCACCGCCAGCTGGGCCGGGGCGAGGATGCCGACCGCGCGGCCGATCGCCTCGAGCATCTGCCCGGCCGACGCGCCGTGCGGGAAGTGCAGCGAGATCTGGGCGACCGTCGCCAGCACCGTGGCGTTGAGCAGTGCCAGCTGGTCCTCGGTCAGGTAGTCCTTCGCGACCGTCGACTTCCGGAAACCCTCGCCGCGCCTGCGGACGACTCCGGTCCGCTGCGGCTGCGTCGCCCGGATCGTCGCTGCGGTCCGGCCGAACAGCAGCAGGTATAGCGTGTTCTGGACGTGGGCGTACTCGTCGTCGACGGCGCCGCCGAGCTTCAGGTAGTTGAGGATCGCCTTGTAGTCCATGCGCTCGGCGAGGCGTCGCTTGGCGATCTCGTCGAGCGTCTCCTGGACCTGCTCGATCTGGGCGTCGGTGGCGCGCGGGTTGATCGCGCCGCCCTGGGTCCAGTACGCCTCGATGGCGTCGGCAACCTCGGACTGGTAGGCGACCAGTAGGGGGCGGGCAGCTTCGTTGACCCGTGACGCGGGGATCGTTGCGAGCGCCATCAGGAACGTACGCAGGTCCGCGGTCACCATCTGCTGAACGCCACCGGCCGTAGGTACCGTCGTAACACCGGTACCTGCCCACGTTTGGCGCTTGAGCTTGCGGATCTGCTGGTCAGCGTCGAGGCCGATCGCCTCGAACGCGGGCTTGAGGACGACGTTCGGCTTTCCGTCGACGTCGACGGCGAGGACTTCGGAGCCGTGGAACGGGATGCGGACGATGGTGTTCACGCGGCCCACCGCCTGCGGATGCTCGTCTCGGACTGCCGGTCGAACTCGAGGTGCGCGGCCCGGAGCGCGCCGGTGCAGTACGTCGCGCACCACGGGCACGGTGTGAGCATCGGGACGGTGGCGGCCGGCGGGGGAGTGGTCGTACGATGCGGGTGCATGCGCTGACCCCTTTCGCTGAGTGGACTGGTTGGTGCTGCTGGACCTCGGCGTGGCTGCGTCGGGGTCCTGCTGTTTCAGGCGACGGCGCGCAGGTGACGCTGCCGCGGCTGGTGCAGCGACGCTTGGAGTGCGGCGACGGCGGCCCGCGTGTACCGGACTGACCGGCCCAACCCCGGCTGGGGTGTGATCCGGCCGGCCTTGCGCTGCTGCGCGACCCAGCTCCCCGACATGCGCATCAGGCCCGCGACCTCGGCGGTCGTCAGGAGCTGCAGCGGGTCGGGGGCGGACATCAGGCGGCCCGCCGGTCGAGCGCAGCGGCTTGAGCGACCGCGACCTCGATAGCCTGGGCGGCCATCTCGGCGGTCATTCGTCGCATCCGCGGGTTCGGCGGCTGGGCATTGCTCAGGTTGATTGTTGAGATGGAGCCGTCCACGTCTGCGGCGTTGAGCCACGCCAGCGACAAGCCGGTGAGGCCGGCAATCTCCGGCAGTGGGTACAACCGTGCGGCACCGGCCGCCTGGGTCGGGATGCGCCGCGGGGCTTCTCCGTCGTACGGACGAGGAAGAGACGGACGTGGGAGGGCTGCCTGCGGCTTGGGGGCGCGCTGCAACGGAAGCCGCACCGCATAGCGCGCGGCGCGCTCAGCGGCCAGACCGGTGAAGTACTCGTTGCCGATTGGAATCGCCTTGCCTCGCTGCTTGCAGTAGGCGATCAGCGCGGTCTCGTTGACTGCCGCGTTGAGGTGCGGCGTGGAGACCCACAGGTAGTTGACGCGCCGCTGGTGGATCGCCGAGCTGAACACGTGCCGGCCGATCCTGGCCGTGGCGTCTCGTGCAACGCCGACCTTCAGCACGCCGGTGTCGAACTGGATGGCGTACAGGTAGCGCTCGCCCTCGCGGGCTGGTTCGACGGTGAGCCAGAACGCGGCCGGGATGGCGAAGTCGTCAACGGAAACGGCGATCGGCATCAGGCGGCCTTCTTCTTGCCCCTGCTGCGGCTCGACTTGAGCTGCAGTGACTTGAAGTAGGCCTTCTTCGCCGACTCGGCACGCTCGGCCCGCACGTGTGGTTCGAGGACGCCGTCGGGGTCGACCTCGCGCTCGAACCGGGCGAGCATGCCTTCCAGCGCGGGCCGCATCGCTTCTTTGCGGTCCGCCTCCCGTGCCCAGCGGGTGTGGGCGGCGAGGGAGGCGCGCATCTTGCGCTGGGCGGGGGTCATCTCGTCGGCCATGTTCAGGCCGCCGTCTTCACGTGGCCGCGTTCGGGGAACAGGTCGTCGACGGTGACGCCGAGGATTCCGCAGATGGCTTTGGCGCGGCGGACGGACAGGCCGATGTCGCCGGCGCGGAGGCGGTTGAGGGCGCTGCGGGCGATGCCGACGTGACTGGCGCGCTGGGTGTCGGTGGCGTCGGCGCCGAGGATGGTCGTGGTGCGGGCCATGAACAGGTCGTTGTCGAAGTAGCACGGGCCGGGGACAGGTTCGGTACTTGACGCCTGGCCTCGTGTACCAGCTTTGGTACTTGGCATGGGCCTACCGTACAGTCCCAAAGTTGGGACCCGCAAGCGTGTCGGCACATCTTTCTTGCGGCGCCCGGGCGTGACATAGTCCCAGTCATGGGACTCCCATTACCCCTTGTCGATAAGCAAATCGGCCGACGCAATCACGTGTCCCAAAATTGGGACGTACCAGCATCGCCACATGTGGATCCCACCGCGGCGGCATACGTTGTCCAGGTGTCGGACATGGACAGCGCCGTAAGTACCATCTGGGGGACGTACGTCCGTACCGAACGTCAACGTCAAGGCATCAACCAGGACGAACTCGCCGATCGCGTCGGCGTCGATCGAAAAACCCTGATGCGCATCGAGTCGGGCGAGACCAAGCGCGTCGACCTCGCGATACTCATCGAGATCTGCACAGCCCTCGGCATCCGCCCCTCGGACGCCGTCGCGACACTCGTTCCCGGCGCCGAACAAGTCCCGCCGCCACCACCGCTACCGCTCGAAATCGCCCGGCTCGTCGACCACTACATGGCCCTCGACGTATCCGACCGCACGATCCTGCTGCAACGCGTGGGCTGGGTAAACGAGTGGGCTGAGATGTGGATGCGGCTACGCGAAGAGCGTCGTACCCACGGGTAAATTCGGCGGACTCTTTGTCCCGTATCTGGGCTCAAAGATCGTGAGGGCCCGAACAGATCAGTAACGTTTCCCCTGTCCACAACGACCGGACGGGCAACTGCTACCCCGTTCACGGCACGGACGGGGACAGTCGTACCCCCGTGCCCTGAAACCAGTGCCCGGGGGTACGTCATGAGCCGAAACCACGAACGCATCGGCAAGCTCGCCCGCGGTCTGGCCTATCTATGCGGCACCGGCGCCTTCGCCGCGCTCACCCATCGCTTCGACACCGACGACGCCATCACCGTGGTCATCGCCGTCGGCACACTCGCGGCGATCTTCGGATTCCTGCCGCGCGCAATTGGCGCCGTCCTGCGCGAACAGCTCAACAAACGCCTCGACGAGCGGTTCGCCCAACTGCGCGACGAACTCGGCGAGGACGTCACCACCGCGCTACGGCACGCTGTCGAGCTCGGCGTCTACGACGGGGCGCTGCGGCGCAGCCTCGAACGTCGTGAGGGCGAACCGCCCCGGCCACGCCGGCTGCACTCGGTGCCACGCAACCGCGAAGGCGCGTAACGCCAGCAGGCTCAGCCGAGCCGGTCGGCGATGGACGCCCGGCGGGCCGCGCGTTTCGCGCGTTCCGTACGGGCGCTACGCCCATACCGTTTCGGCATCGCATCCGACGACCACCCGAACAATGCCATGGCGTTGCCCTCGGACTGGTTGCCGTCGAACCAGACGTGCGCCGCCGTGTGCCGAAGCTGATGCGGATGGATCTTCGCGATCCCGGCCTGACGGCATCGGCGTTCGAGCATCTGCGTGATACCCGAAACCGTCAGGTGGTCGTCGACCTCCTGACGGAGCGTGCTGAGCCACAGCCAAGGCGACGCCGCGTTCTTGCGCTTCGACCGGGCCCGGACGTACCGTTCCAGCGCCTGGCCTGTCTTGGCCCCGAACGGGATGGCCCGCGTCTTGGCGCCCTTGCCGTGAACCGTCACCTCATCTTTGCGCAGGTCCAGTCGTTCCAGGGTGATGCCGGCCATCTCAGACACGCGCGGCGACCCGGCCTCGCAGAACATCCGGATGATCGCCATGTCCCGGCGTTCCTCGAACGTCGTCCCCGAGCAGGCTTTCAGCAGGGCTTTCAGATCGTCGTCATCGACGATCGGCGGCGGAACGTCGTCGACCTTCGGCTCCCGCAGGTTCCGCATCGGCGACGCCAGGATGATCTCCTCGGTGACCATCCAGTTGAAGAATGCCCGCTGGCTGCGGAACCGGATGGCCATGGTCGTCGCGGACAGCCGCTGCAGGCGGGTCTCGTAGTAGCTGGCGATGTCGTCCTTGGTGAGCACGGCGAGATCTTTGCCGGCGTGGAACCAGGCGAGGTCGGCGAGGTCGCGATGGTAGGCGACGATGGTGTTCTCGGAGCGGCGGGCGGCGCGGAGGTGGCGCCGGAATCCGAGCCAGTACAGCTCGTTGGGGTCGCTCTCGAGGTGCTCTTTGGGGATGGCGACGCGTTCGGCACGCATGGAGGCACTGTAGCCCCAAATGGCACTCTTCTGCTGTATCAGCGCCGTACTAGATTGTGTCCTTCTGTATGGCCAGCGTTTTGCCTGGTAGATGGTGTGTGGTGCGCCCGGTAGGACTCGAACCTACGACCTTGGGATTAGAAGTCCCCTGCTCTATCCACTGAGCTACGAGCGCATGTCGTCGCACAGGCTACCGTCATCCCCCGTGGCCGTGCTGAAGACCTGCCTAAGAACAGCACGCCGCCGGTTCCGGGAGCAACCGGGTAGACGGCGGGCCGGCGCCGCGGGCGGGGAAACCCTCGGCGCCGGCCCGCCGCCCGGTCCTCAGACGCCCACGGGCACCCGGGTGCGCGGCTTGCGCCGCGGCCGCGGGCCAGGCTCGGGCCCGACGGCCGTCCCCTCCTCGTCGTCGAGCTCAACGTCGGGTTCGTCGCCGGATTCGTCGTCCGGCTCGTCGTCGGGCTCGGCGGCGGAGCCCGGGGCCGGGGTCTCGAAGGCCGCGGCGAGGTCGTCGGTCGCGGCCAGCGAGGCCAGGATCTCCTCGGCGAACGGGTCGCCGTCCTCGACCAGCGTCACCACGCCGCCGAGGTCGGGGTCGAAGGCCTGGCGCCGCGGCAGGCCGTTGATCTCGTCGGCCGGAACCGTCGGGGCCTCGCCGATGCGCGCGTCGCCGAGCTCGTCGTCGATCGTGCTGGTCGCGGTCTGCGGCCTGATGCGGGCGAACTTGGCGCGCCCGCGCGAGAGGTCGTGGCCCACCGTCTGCGCGTCGAGCTCGTAGCTCACCCGGCGCACGTGGTCCTCGGTCTCCCAGTCGCGGCTGTAGAGCCGGCCGGTCACGATCACCGGATCGCCCACCTGCACGCTGCGCGCCACGTTCTCGGCGAGCTGCCGCCAGCAGTTCACCCGCACCCGCAGGCTGTCCCCGTCGATCCAGCGGCCGTCGGCCCGGTCGAGGCGCCGCGATGTCGACGCCACCTTGAAGCTCGTGACCAGCGTCTGGTTGTCCACGAGCCGGCGGCAGTCCGGCGCGTTGAGCACGTTGCCGACGACGGTGACCATGGTCTCGAACACGGTCTTGCTCCCTCCACGTTTCCCTTGCGGTGTCGGGAGAGAGCGTGCGCGAAACGGGGGTCGTCCCGCTGGGCGTGAGGGCCGGATCTGTGGACGGCGGGGTACTTGTGGACGGGGTCGCGGGCCGGGCCGAACCGTGCTATCAGACCCGGAACTGGCCCACGAGGACGTGCAGCTCACGGCTCATGCCCGAGAGCTCCTCGACGGCCGTGCGGGTGTCCTCCACCCCGTCGGTCGTCACCCGCGCCGCGTCGGAGATGCCGGCGATGTTCGCGGCGATGTCGGCCGAGCCGGCGGCCGCCTGCGCGATGTTGCGGCTCATCTCGTCGGTGGTCGCGGTCTGCTCCTCGACGGCGGCCGCGATCGTCGTCTGGTAGTCCCCGAGCCGCCCGGTGACCTCGACGATCCGGTTGATCGCCTCCGTCGCGGCGGTCGTGTCGGCCTGGATGCTGGCGATCTTGGCGGCGATGTCCCCGGTGGCGCGGCCGGTCTCCTGGGCCAGCTCCTTGACCTCGTTGGCCACGACGGCGAACCCCTTGCCGGCCTCGCCCGCGCGGGCCGCCTCGATGGTCGCGTTGAGCGCGAGCAGGTTCGTCTGCCCGGCGATGTCGGTGATCACCTTGACCACGTCGCCGATCTGCGCGCTCGAGCCCGAGAGCCGCCCGATGAGGTCGAACGCGGACTGCGTGAGTTCCGTCGTCTGCCCGCCGACGCGGGCGGCCTCGGCGGCCGTACCGGCGATCTGCTGAATCGACGCGCTCATCTGCTCGGCGCCGGTGGCCACGGTGTGCACGTTGCCGGAGACCTCGTCGGCGGCGGCGACGATCAGCCCGGACTGCGCCGAGGTCTCCTGCGCGCTGGCCATGATGCGCCGGGAGGTGTCGGTGAGCCGCTCGCTGGCGACCGCGACGGTCGCGGCAGAACCACTGATGGCCCGTACCGTTGCCGCGATCTTGTCCACGAACGTGTTGAACTCCCGGCTCACGGCCGAGAACTCGTCATGCCCGCTGACCGTGAGCCTTCTGGTGAGGTCCCCGTCGCCCTCGGCGATGTCCGCGAGCCGGTCGTGCAACGCGCGCAACGGCCGGATGACGGACAGCGAGAGCGCGACGGCGAGCAGGATCGACAGCGCGAGGGCGATGACGCCGACCGTGTTGGCCAGGCGCTGCGTCCGGTTCGCGCGCGCGGCGGCGGCCACGTGCGCGGCCGCCTCGAGCTTCCTGGCCGAGGCCAGGAGCGCGTCGACGCCGTCGGCGATCCGCGCGTACACCTGGAGCCCCTCGCCGACCACCAGCTCATTGGCCGCGCTGACCTGCGCGGGCGTGCCGGCCCGGTAGTCGGCGACCACGCGGTCGTCCATGGCGACGAAGTCGGCGTACGCGGTGCGAATGGCCTCCACCGAGCCCCGGTCGACCGCCGAGAGCGGCAGCTTCGCCATCGCGTCGAGCTCGGTGCTGAAGTCGCGCATCGCCTGCAGATACGCGGCCCGCGTCTCGGCCGTGTCGTCCGTGGCCCCGGGCAGCCCGCGCACGACGTCGAACGCGTACCCGACCTGCCACCCCGAGATGTCGGTGATCCGGAACTTGAGCTGCTGCGCGGCGTCGAGCTGGGCCTGCGAGGCCGACAGCCGGACGGCCGTGTCCCGGGTCCCGCGCGCCGCCGAGATCGCCGAGAGCCAGATGGCCACGACACACAGCGACACGACAAGGAACCCGACCACCAGCCGCGTGACGACCCGCGTCCGCCGGAGCGCGTCCATGCCCGACCTATCGGCGCCACCGAACCGCACCGAAGCAAAAACCAAAGATCCAAAAGCGGCGAGCTACCGCGATGTCCGCCGTGGTCCGGACCGTAACTCCCGTGGCCTCACCCTCCGCGTGGAGGCGCGGCCGACCTGGCGGCGCGCACCCCTGCTCGCCGGGCGGGGCCGGCGGCCGGCTGGCAGACTGGCCGGATGCCGACCTTCGAGCAGCTCTTCGCCCAGCACGTCGCGACCGGAATGGCCCGCCAGCTGGCCCTGGCCGACCTCATCGGCGAACGCGACTGGCAGCTGGACCTGTCCACGGGCCAGGCGACCTTCGGCACCGACCTGCGCTACGACATCCAGCTGCTGGGCACGGAGAGCCACAACGACGAGACCTGGCTGTGGGCCTGGGCGAACGAGGCGAGCAACCTCCCGCCGGACCTGCTGCGGCTGAGCGCGTGGCTGCGGGAGTACGGCGCCGAGGAGCAGGTAACCGAGTTCGTGACCCCCGGCTTCTCCCTCGCCCAGGCCGACGGCCACCGCCTGGCCCTCGTGGCCGGAAGCCTGACCGGCCGCCCGTACTACCGGGGCCCCTACGACGGCGGCGCCGTCTTCTTCCATCTGGAGGGCACCCCAGCGCAGCTGTCGGCCCCGGTGCGCCCGGAGCGGGCCCTGACCGTCCTGCAGCAGGTGATCTCGGCCTTCCCCCTGGACCACCGCACGACGGCGAGATCCTTCTTCGAACAGCAGACCTGGGGAGTCGACGAGGCCGCGGACTCGATGATCGTCCAGCACCCGGAGGGCACCACGATCCGCATCTCCTTCGACGACCTGGGCCGCATCAGCAAGATCGAGGGCACCCTGAGCTGAACAAGAAGAGCGCTGAACGTGAAGAGACCGGCATCCACGGGGGAAGACGCCGGTCTCACGACCCATGATAGTTGCCCCGGCAGCTACCCGCCACGGGACTCACACCTCTTGTGCCGGGACGGCCGGTGGGGAGACGCGGCGCATCACGTAGCCGGCGAGCGCGGCGGCCGCCCAGCCGACCATCGCGATCGTCAGCGTCGTCACCGCGAGGTGGACGATGTTGTTGCCGAGGCGGTCGGAGACCGTGCCGCGGATCGTGGAGCCGCCGCCGGCATCCGGCGGTCCGCCGCCGCCGAGGACGGCGACCGCGACGGTGGCGAAGAGCAGTTGCAGCAGCCCGGCGCTCAGGGCGGCCAGCCGGGCGACGCGGCGCCCGGCGGCCGGGTCGCGGCGCCACAGGGTGCCGGCGACGCCGATGACGGCGGGCACGGCGAACACGATCACCCCCCGCTTCCAGCCGATCGGGACGAAGGTGACCTGGTCGGCGGCGGTGAACCCGGACATGACCAACACCGCCAGGGTCGCGAGCACGCCGCCCAGCACGCCGGGCAGGGCGACGCCGGGGCGGCGCAGCAGGGCGCTGGCGCCGAGCAGGTAGCCGGCGCAGACGAGGCCGACGACCGCGAGGGCGACCCAGTCTCCGGTTCCCAGCCCGTAGTCGACGAGCACGACCGCGTGGATGGCGAGGCTGGCCGCGATGATCCCGATCGCGGCCCACAGTGCGGCGGCGGCCCGGCCCCAGGGCGGCATGACCACGGCGGCACCGGTGCAGCCGAGCGCGAACCGCAGCCGCGACCAGCGGCCCTCCAGCGCGCCGAGCTCACCGAGCATGGCCCGGCCCCACTCCGCCCGCTGCGCCGAGAGCAGACCGACC
Organism: Dactylosporangium sp. NPDC000244; assembly: GCF_040300725.1. Classification (NCBI taxonomy): domain Bacteria; kingdom Bacillati; phylum Actinomycetota; class Actinomycetes; order Micromonosporales; family Micromonosporaceae; genus Dactylosporangium; species Dactylosporangium sp. NPDC000244. The sequence goes on along the minus strand of NZ_JBEPEH010000020.1, from coordinate 196,299 downwards.
GCCCAGCGCAGCAGCCGAAGCGGCGCGTCCTCGGCCGGGCCGTCCCGGAATCGGCGGTACAGGACGATCGCCACGACGATCGAGGTCACCAGGAACACGACGAACAATGGCATCGACGCCTCACTCAGGCGATGGGAGCGGCTGCGCGGCCTTAACTCTACTCATGTAGCCATTAGCGTCAAGAGGCCCTAGGCGCAGGAGGGGCGGCCGCCGGACGAGCACAGGCGGTGGATGAGCGCGTACCGCTCGGGCGGCAGCCCCGGCCGGTGCACCACCGTCAGCGGGCCGAAACCGTGGGAGCGCGGGAAGGCGATCGGCAAGGGGCCCGAGAGCACCACGCCCTCCAGGTGCGGCCAGGAGGCGAAGACGCGCTCCAGGCCGGGGACCGCCGTGTCGTCCAGGTCCGGGAAGGCGCCGTCGTCCTCGATCCAGACCCAGACCGACGGGGCCGTGCGGGTCTGTTTCGCCTTGAGCTCGATCGCGCGGACGAGGCGTCGGGCAGTACCGGTGCCACTGCCGCCTTTGTTGAATCCGCGCAGCTCCAGCCGCACGTCGCCGAGGAGGAGGTCGCCGACCGGGGGCTCGAGCACCGGGCGGACCCCGGCCAGCAGGGCCTGCGCCGCGAGGTGGGCCTGCAGGCGGCCGTGGCGCTGCTCGTCGCGGCTCGGGTTGCGCGCCAGGTGCTCGCGCAGGCGGGCGATGCCCTCCACGTGGTGAGCGGCGAGGAAGCGAAGCGCATCCATGAAAGGTTCTCCGCGATCGCGCTGACAAATGCTGACAAACCGGGCGGGCGCTTGCCCACCGGACCGGGCGGGACGCAGCTTCCGGATCGAAGCGTTTCACACTCCGAGCGAGAGGTCCGCCGCCATGCCCCAGAGTTCAGTGCGCCGCGCCGCCGGTGCGTTCGCACTGCTCGTCGCGGCCGGCGCGTTGTCCAGCCTGCCACTGGCCAGCGCCTATGCCGATCCCGTCCCCACCAACGTCACCGTCAACACTCGCGCCGGGCTGGCCACCGTCGCCGACACCGCGCTCGGCGTCAACCACGCGATCTGGGACTCGGAGCTCGGCACGACCGCCGTGTCCGACCTGCTCGGCGCGGCCGGCGTGGGCATGGTGCGCTACCCCGGCGGCTCGTACGCCGACATCTACCACTGGCAGACCCACACCGCGCCGGGCGGGTACGTCGCCCCGAACACGGACTTCGACACGTTCATGGCCGGCGCCCGGCGCACCGGCGCCCAGCCCATGATCATCGCGAACTACGGCACCGGCACCGCGCAGGAGGCGGCGGACTGGGTGCGGTACGCGAACATCACCAAGGGCTACCACGCGAACTACTGGACGATCGGCAACGAGAACTACGGCAACGGCCACTACGGCACCGCCTGGGAGGCCGACGACCACGCGGACAAGAGCCCGAAGCAGTACGCCGAGGAGGTCGTGGCGTACTCGAAGGCGATGAAGGCCGTCGACCCCGGCATCAAGGTCGGCGCGGTGCTCACGACCCCGGCCAACTGGCCCGACGCGCTCGTGGGCGCGGGCGACGCGGGCTCGTGGAACCAGGTGGTGCTGTCGATCGCGGGCCCGTCCATCGACTTCGTGGACCTGCACTGGTACCCGGGCGGCAACGGCGAGGCCGACGCACTGACCAAGCCGGGCCAGATCGACGACATCATGTACATGGTGCGCGACCAGCTCACCCGGTACGCGGGCGCGAACCCGGGCCGGATCGGGATCAGCCTCACCGAGACCAACGTCGGCGTCGGCCAGAACACCCAGCCCGGCGCGCTGTTCCTGGCCCAGACCTACAGCGGCATGCTCGAGAACGGCGTCTTCACCGTCGACTGGTGGGACGTGCACAACGGCATCGGCACCGTCTCGACCGTCGCCGGCCAGACCGACTACGGCGACTTCGGCATGCTGTCGAGCGGCAACTGCAACGCCGACAACACCGTGTGCGAGCCCGCGAAGAACACCCCGTTCGCGCCGTACCACGCGCTGAAGCTCATGCACTCCTTCGCGCACCCCGGCGACCAGCTCATCCGGGCCGGCACCGACAACCCGCTCGTCGCCGCGCACGCCGCGCGCCGGGCCAACGGCGACCTCACGGTGCTGCTGGTGAACATGGACCCGGCGAACAGCCACGCGGTGAAGATCGCCTACGACGGGTACACCCCCTCCTCGGCGGCGCCGACGGTCGAGTCGCTGCTCAACGGCGCCGGCGGCATCGCCAGCGCGCAGTCCGGCACCGCGGCCGCGCAGACCCTGGCGCCGTACTCGCTGACCGTGCTCACCCTGCACCCGGCGACGTCCCAGGCCAACGCCCCGAAGGCGCCGGCCCGCCCGTCGGCGAGCGCGATCACCGACCGCACGGCGACGCTCACCTGGCCGGCCTCGCAGGCGGGCGTGAAGTACGAGGTGTACCGCCAGGTCGGCGCGCGCTCCGAGCAGCTCGGCGAGACGACCTCGACGACGTTCACCGCGGGCAACCTGACGCCGGGCACGCGGTACACCGTGAACATCGTGGCCCGCGACGGCTCGGGCCGCGCGAGCTGGTCCTCGCCGCCGCTGACGTTCCTGACGGGCGCCCCGGCGACGAGCACCTGCGGCATCCGGTTCGCGGACACCAACGACTGGGGCAACGGGTACGTCGGGAACATCGACATCACCAACACCGGTACCGCCGCGATCAACAACTGGACGCTGACCTTCACGTGGCCGACCGGCTGGCAGAGCCTGAGCAGCGGCTGGAACGGCACCTGGACCCAGACCGGCGCGACGGTCCGCGTGACCCCGGCCGACTTCAACAAGGACCTCGCCCCCGGCGCATCGACGAGCGTGGGCTTCGTCGGCGCCTACAGCGGCCCGAACATCCCACCGGCGGCGTTCACGCTGAACGGCAACGTCTGCTCGGTCGGATAGCGTTTTTTCAAGCAATTCAGAGCTACCGCGATGTCCGCCGGGCCCCTGACCGTTACTCCCGTGGCCTCACCCTCCGCGGGTGATAGCGGTCAACCTGGCGGCGCGTTCACGATTCGTTGAAGCGTTCGGTCCGGCGGTCGCCGCCACCAGTTGGGCGACCGCCGGACCGAGTGCCGGTTGATCGTCTCTAGCGCCGGGCGGCCACACCGTCCAGCAGCAGCATGTTGGAGGCGTCGCCGTGCGAGCCGCCGGTCCCCACGTGCTTGTCCGAGATCCCCGCCCCATGCTTGATCACGTGCACGAGCGCCATCGCGTGCCCCCGCCCGACCCCGTAGTCCTCCTTGAGCCACTCGATGACGGCCCCCGCCTTGACCTGCGGCCCGTCGAACCCCTTCCCAGCGGCGACGGCGAGCAGTTCCCGCGGCGTCATCCCGGTCTTGGTCTCCAGCGCGTCGATGTAGGCCTGGAACGACATGATCTCTGCTCCCTAGCGTTGGCTCCTGCCTTCAACCACGCGTCGAACTCACCCGGCCCCTTTCGACAGCCGCGCCGAACTTCTTTCCGACGCGCCCGTACTGTGTCCGCATGGACGAGCGCCGCCTGGACGACACCCGCAACGCGATCGGTGTCCTGACCCTGCTCTTCCAGGCCCCACAGGACAGCCAGACGAGAAGCGGCTACCTGCAGCAGATGATCGGCGACGAGGACGCGGTCGCGGACGTGGGCCGGGCCTTCACCGGGATGACCAACCTGGCCGCCCTGATCCTGCTGGACCACGCGCGCCGAACCGGCGAGCCGGCGACCGACGTCCTGCGCCGCATCGCCACAGACCTGGCCGCCACCTGACCGGATCCGGCTCCTACCTGTCCGGCTCTTATCTGTCCGGCTCCTTTTCTGGGGCGAGCCGCGCGGATCCGGCTCCTACCTGACGGCGAGCCGCGCGGATCCGGCTCCTACCTGACGGCGAGCCCGGCGCGGATCGCCATGACCGCGAGCTGCGCCCGATCCCGCGCGTTCACCTTGACCATGGCCCGCCCCACGTGCGTCCGGACGGTGGCCGGGCTGACCGCCAGCTCGGCCGCGATCTCGTCGTTGGACCGCCCGGTGGCAACCCAGGCCGCCACCTCCCGCTCCCGCTCGGTGAGCTGATCGAGCGCCACCGGCGGCCCGCCCATCCCTCCGAACCGGGCGATGACCCGCCGCGTGACCGACGGCGACAGCAGCGCCTCCCCACCGGCCACCACCCGGATCGCCCGCACGAGCTCGGCCGGCTCGGCATCCTTGAGCAGAAATCCGGCAGCCCCCGCCGCCAGCGCCGCGAACACGTTCTCATCGCTCTCGAACGTGGTGACCACAACGACCCGCGTGCGCCTCAGCTCGGGATCCCCGGCAATCGCCCGGAGCGCCGCCAGCCCGTCGACCCCCGGCATCCGGATGTCGAGCAACGCCACATCGGGCCGGCACCGCCGGATCAGCTCGACACCCGCGGCCCCGTCGCCGGCCTCCCCGACCAGCTCGAGGTCGTCCTCACGGTCGATGAGCAGCCGAAGCCCACCACGGATGAGCGCCTCGTCGTCGACCACGACGACCCGGATGCGCGCACTCATCGCGGAATCCAAGCCCGCACGGCGAACCCGTCACCCACCAGCACCTCGAACGTCCCACCAACGCCCTCGACTCGCTCCCGCATACCGCCGATGCCGCGCCCGACCCCCGCCTCGACCCCCGCCTCGACCCCCGCCTCGACCCCCGGCCCGACTTCAGGCCCGACCCCCGGCCCGACCCCGCTGTCCCCGGCCGCTCCGCTGACGACGATCGGGCTCGGGGTGCCGCCGCCGGCCGGCTTCTGGACGACCGCCACCGCGCTCCGGCCCTGCTCCGGCCCGCCACACCCACCGTCCCGGGCTGCTCCCGGATTGCTGACAACGACCGCCACCGCGTCCCTCTCCACCCGCACCGACACCGCGGCCCCCACCCGCGGCGAATGCTTGACCACATTCGTGAGCGACTCCCGAACCACCTCATACGCGATCCGCCGCTGCCGCTCACTGACCCCGGCAAGCCCGTCGTACTCGAGCTCCACCCGAACCCCACCGGCCCGAACCTGCTCTACCAGCCCCGCGACATCGGCCGGCGAGTCGATGTTCTCGATCACCGCCCGAAGCTCCTCCAGGGCGCCCCGGCTGGTGTCCCGAATCGCCCGCAGCGCCTCCCGGACCTGCCCCGGCTCCTCGTCGAGCACCACGAGCGCGACACCGGCCTGCATCGCGACGACGGCGAACCCGTGCCCCGCCACGTCGTGCACCTCCCGCGAGACCCGTACCCGCTCCTCGAGCACCACCCGCCGCACGAGCTCGGCCCGCTCCCGCTCGACTACCAGCCGCCGCATGTGCACGATCGCCCCGAGCGACCACGGAACCGCCAGCCAGCAGGCCCCCCAGAGCACCAGCCCGACGGCGAGCAGATCGAGATGGTGGGCCATCCGCGGCAGAACGGCGAGCACGGAGACGAGGGCCGCCACCGCCAACGCGATGGACGATTCCCGCAACGGCCGCCGCCGCGCGCACTCGAACATCGCCCACACAACGGTCAGCAGAATCGGCCCGAAGGGATATCCGATCAGGAGGTAGACGGAGCTGACGCCGACCGCGACTCCCAGCGGCACCAGCGGCTGGCTACGCCGGAACCCCAACGAGAGCGCGGCCACGAGGATGAGCCCGAACCCGGCAGCGTCCAGCGCCCGCGGCGCGTCCTGCCCGAGCCCCGCGCGCCACCCCCCGACCGCGACCACGGCCGCGAAGAGGGCCGCGAGCAGCCAATCCCGCCGCACGCGGAAATCCTAGTCGCTGTTGAGCACCCACCCCCGCTCGTCACATCCACCGCGACTCTCACCGCGGACCCGTCGTATCGATCACCAACCGGCCAGCGGAGAACGTCAACGCCTGTCGTCTCCGAGCGCGCCCACCGCACCTCGGCCGCAGCACTGTCACGCCGGTCGCCGAATCCGCCCGGCCGGAGCACCACGGTCGCGCCCGGCAGCGTTCGCCGCCGCCCCCGGGACCTTCGCGGTGGTCCCTAGAATCCGGCGGTCTCGGAGAATGCGGCCTCGGGCGCGCGCGTCTGATTGGGCACGAACGGCTCCCAGATCCCTCGCCGCCGGACCAGCATCTTGCGCGAGAGCAGGTGGCGATCGCCGGCGAAGAAGATGCGGTCGACGGCCCGCTGGACCTTGGCGAGGCCGGGTGGCGAGTGGGAGCCGGTCACGATGACCACGTCCCGCGCGGGTACGCCGACGACCAGCTCGCCGGGCACCGAGCGCTCGAGACTCGCCCACAACCCCTCGGCGAGCAGGAGGCTGGAGGCGATGCCCTCGAAGGTGAGCATGAGCGCCGGTGGCTGTCCGTGGACGCCAACGGCACCGAGTCGTGCGTCGAGGTTGTGGGCGGCCTGGCGGCGCAGCATGCGGCGGGGAAGCTCCATGCGTTGCAGATCGGCCCACGTGACGAGACGCTGGCCGAATGGTGGGCCGTAGCTGTAGCCGACTCCCAGACCGCCCATGAACTCATCGAGCACAGGCGCATGCACATCGTCGCGACGGAAGTCACGAAGCGGTGCGAGTACGGGGAGGAGCGCGAGCTGCACGAGTGCAAGGTAAGACCGTGACGGAAGTGAGACAAGCTCTTGTTTTTGCGCCATCTGCTTGCTAGCTGCGCGCCGCCAGCACCGACTCCCAGGCAGTCCCACTCATATGTGTCAATATTTACCTCCGTAGCTGCTGTCGAGTTCGATAACGGTTCGGGATCGCCGGCTCACGCTCAGGCTCGAGTTGCCGCGACGTGCCGCTCCCCGGCGAGGCGCGGCGCCGGTCGGACTGCGCCGTGTTGCCGTGTTGCGGCGCGGGGCGATTAGGAGGTGCGGCGCTGGGCTGGGATCAGGGCGCCGGGTGGCGGGCGGGTTTTCGGCGGTGGCGGCGGGCGAGGGCCAGGCGCGTGACCGCGGCCAGGGCGACCGCGGCGGTGCCGACGGCGACGGTGAGGGTTGTGGCCCGGCGTACGTCGGACGAGGTCGGGGGCTCGCCGTCGCCCAGGTGGGGCCGCTCCTCGACGCGCGAGCCGTAGACGTTGCGGCCGCCCAGCCGCACGCCCAGGGCGCCGGCCGCGGCCGACTCGCACTGGCCCGAGTTGGGGCTCGGGTGGTGGGAGCCGTCGCGCAGCCAGGTGCGCAGGGCGCGGGACGGGCTGCCGCCGACGAGGGGGGCGGCCGCGACCGTGAGAGCGGCGGTCAGGCGAGAGGGAAGGAGGTTCGCGGCGTCGTCGAGGCGGGCACTGGCCGTACCGAATCTGGCGTATCGCGCTGAACGGTGACCCACCATGGCGTCGAGCGTGTTCACGGCCCGGTATCCGACGATGCCGGGCACTCCGGCGATCGCGGCCCAGAAGAGCGGGGCGACGACGGCGTCGGACGTGTTCTCGGCCAGGGACTCGACGGTGGCCCGGGCCAGTTCCGGCGCGCCGAGGCCGGCGGGGTCGCGGCCGCACAGGTTGGGCAGTTGGTCCCGGGCCGCGGGCAGGTCGCCGGTGGCCAGCTTGGCGGCCATGACCCGGCCCTCGCGGGCGAGACTGGTGCCGCCGAGCGCGGACCAGGTGGCGGCGGCGACGAGGGCGGTGCGGGCCAGCGGGCGGTTCCGGGTCAGGCGGGCGGCGGCGGCCGCGGCCAGGACCGGCACGCCGACCGCGACGGCCGTGAACCGTGCGCCCGCCCAGCGGTCGCGGGCGTAGAGCCGCCGCTCGAGGGCGCCGGCGAAGCGGCCGAAGCCGGCCACCGGGTGCCAGCGGCGTGGGTCGCCGAAGGCCGCGTCGAGTGCGGCGCCGAGCGCGATCCCGGCCGCGTCGGCCCTTGCGCCTGCCAACAGTTTCATGCCGCGACCGTACCGGGGGGCTCTGACACATTTTCGGAGTGGCCACGCGAAGGTTGCACGGCGAAGTTTCTCGACTACTGAATGTGGTCGGCCGATTTTTGTGTCGTACCCGCGGGTGAGAATGGGCGACGTGGAAGGCAAGGGTGGTCTGCTCGTCGCGGGAACGACGTCGGATGCGGGCAAGAGTCTGCTGACGGCCGGGATCTGTCGGTGGCTGCATCGGCAAGGGGTCAACGTCGCGCCGTTCAAGGCGCAGAACATGTCGAACAACTCGGCGGTGGCGATCGAGCCGGACGGCACCGGCGGTGAGATCGGGCGCGCGCAGGCATTACAAGCGGTCGCGTGCGGGCTGGCGCCGAGCGTGCGGTTCAACCCGGTGCTGCTCAAGCCCGGCTCGGACCGGCGCAGTCAGGTCATCGTGCTGGGGCAGGCGGTCGGGCACATCGGCGCCGCGAACTACGCGGAGATCAAGGACCGGCTCCGCTCGACGGTGCTGGAGACGCTCGACGACCTGCGCCGGCGTCACGACGTGGTGATCTGCGAGGGGGCGGGCAGCCCGGCGGAGATCAACCTGCGGGCGATGGACCTGGCGAACATGGGGCTCGCGAGGGCCGCGGACCTGCCGGTGATCGTCGTCGGGGACATCGATCGGGGCGGGGTGTTCGCGGCGCTGTTCGGGACGGTCGCGCTGCTCGACGCCGAAGACCAGGCGCTGGTGAGCGGGTTCGTCATCAACAAGTTCCGGGGCGACGCGGGGCTCCTGCGGCCGGGTGTGGAGTCGCTGACCGAGCTCACCGGACGGCCGACGCTCGGGGTGGTGCCGTGGTCCTACGACCTGTGGCTGGATGCCGAGGACTCGCTGGCGTACGACGGGCGGGTGCTGGGCCGGCCCGCCCCGGCGCGCGGGACGCAGTGGTTACGGGTGGCGGTGATACGGCTGCCGCGCCTGTCGAACGCGACGGATGCCGAGGCGCTGGCCTGCGAGCCCGGGGTGCAGGTGCGGCTGACGGTGGAGGCGGCCGATCTGGCCGATGTCGACCTGGTGGTCGTGCCCGGCAGCAAGTCCACTGTGGACGATCTGGACTGGCTGCGGGAGCGGGGGCTGGCCGACGCGATCGTCCGGCACGCCAAGGCGGGGCGGCCTGTGCTGGGGATCTGCGGCGGGTTCCAGATGCTGGCCGAGCGCATCGACGACGAGGTGGAGAGCCGGCGGGGCAGTGTCGCGGGGCTCGGGCTGCTGCCGGTCGACATCGCGTTCGCCGAGCGCAAGACCCTGGCGCTGCCGAGCGGGACGGCGTTCGAGGGGGTGCCGGTGCGGGGGTACGAGATCCATCACGGGCAGGTCACCCGCAACGACGGGCCGCCGCTGATCCGGCTGCCGGACGGGACCGGGGAAGGGGGCGTGGCCGGGAACGTGTTCGGGACGCACTGGCACGGGGCGTTCGAGTCGGACGGGTTCCGGCGGGCGTTTCTGGCGGAGGCGGCTCGGCTGGCCGGGCGGCATGGGTTCGAGGCGGCGCCGGACACGTCGTTCGCGGCGCTGCGGGAGCGGACCGTGGACGTGCTGGGGGATCTCGTGGAGGAGCATCTCGACACCGATGCGCTGTGGCGGTTGATCGAGGGCGGGGCGCCCAAGGGGCTGCCGACGATCTCGGTGGGGCTGCGATGAGCCGAGCGGTGGAACAGCGGTTTCCGGCGTTGGTGGTGGGCGACGTGGTCGAGGACGGGGGAGTGATGCCGAGGACGTATCGGGCGTTGGCCGATTCGGTGCTGAGCCGGCCGGCTCAGCTGGGTGCCGTCCGCGTCGTGGGGGTGGACGGGCGGGCAGGGTCCGGGAAGACCACGTTCGCCGGGCGGCTGGCTCGGGCGCTCGGACAGGGCCGCGGGACGGGCGACGGGATCGAGCGCACGGCGCGGCGGGTGACGGTGCTGCACACCGACGACTTCCTGGACGGGTGGGCGAAGCTGCTCGCCTGGCAGCCGCGGATGCGGGAATGGGTCCTCGAACCGCTGGGGCGGGGGGAGGCGGGGGCTTATCGGCGGTACGACTGGGGGCTGGAACGGCTCGTGGACGAATGGACGCCGGTCGAGCCGCCGGATGTGCTCGTGGTCGAGGGGGTCGGCAGCGGGTCGATGGCGATGCGGCCGTATCTGACGCTGGGAGTGCTGGTCACGGCGCCGCGGGGGCTTCGGCTGCAGCGCGGGCTGGAGCGCGACGGTGAGGCGTTGCGGGCCGAATGGGAGCGCTGGATGGCCGCCGAGGACGAGCACTTCGCCGCGGATCCGACCGAAATGGCCATGGATGTGCTGGTCGACGGGGCGTCGGGGGAGGGGCACGATCCCGAAAATGAGTACATCGCTGTCCCGAGCGGGTGGACGGCCCGCGCAACACTGGAGGACGATCCGGAGAGCAGGCCGGACGGGGAGGAGTGGAGCGAATGAGCACTGACGAGGCGCAGAGCGGGAATCCTCCGGCGCGGCGACGGGTGGTGCTGACCGGAATCAGCTCCCGGGCCTGGGAGCATCCGGCGGACCGAGGCGCGTTGGTGGCACTGCGTGAGCTGCGCGGATTCGACGACGTGCTCAAGTCGCTGCACGCACTGTGGAACGAGCGGGCGTGGCGGCTGCAGTTCCTCGGCAACGCGATCCGGGTCGACCACCGGCAGTATCCGCGGGTCCATCGGCTGCTCGCCGAGGCGGCGGCCTCGCTGGACCTGGCCGAGCTGCCGGAGCTGTTCGTGCAGCAGGACCGGTCCATCAACGGCATGTGTATCGGCATGTCGAAGCCGTTCATCGTGGTGAACTCGGGCTCCGTGGAGCTGCTCGACGACGACGAGCTGCGCTGCATGCTCGGGCACGAGCTCGGGCATCTGGTGAGCGGGCACGCGGTGTACCGGACGATGGTCATGATCCTGACGGACTGGGCGGTCCGGCTGGCCTGGCTGCCGGTCGGGTCGATGGTGCTGCGGGCGATCGTCGCGGCGCTGATGGAGTGGTGGCGCAAGGCCGAGCTCTCCGCCGACCGCGCGGGGCTGCTCGCATGCCAGGACCCGGCCGCCTCGTTGCGGCTGGCGATGAAGCTCGCCGGCGGCGGGGACCTGTCCGAGGTCGACACGACGGCGTTCCTGGAGCAGGCGGCCGAGTTCGACCGGGCCGGGGACCTGCGCGACAGCCTGATCAAGATCCGGATGGTGACCGCGCGGTCGCACCCGATGCCCGTCGCGCGGGCGGCCGAGGTGCGGGCCTGGATCGACAGCGGGGAGTACCAGCGGATTCTGTCCGGCGACTACCCGCGGCGCGAGGACGACGGGAACGCGTCGGTGAGCGAGGAGATCAAGGCGGCGGCGGCCTCGTATCGGCAGGCGTTCAGCCGGTCGCAGGACCCGCTCGTGTCGCTGCTGCGCAAGCTCGGGGACGGGGCGGCGGACGTCGGCGGGTGGGTCGGCGCCGGGGCCGGGCGGATGCGGGGCTGGATGCGGGGCGACGGTTCGGACGGAGGGGACACCAGGACGGCCGAGTCGTAGGCGTCTCCGAGGCGTCGGTCGGGCGCATCCGGCGGGATCGGGCCGTAGGTTCCGCGATGCCGTGATGCGCCGAGTGGCCCGTGCTTCGCGCTGGCGGGATCGGTGCCGTGGGTTCAGCGGTGCTGTGACGCGCCAGGTGGCCGTGGGCGCGCCAGCGGGCCTTCGCCTGCCGATGGTGGCGCCTGTCGGTCTCGCGCGGAGAACGGCGCCCGGCGGGGCGTCTCCGGTGCACGAGCACAACGGTCGGGCCTCGCGCGCGGAGAACGGCGTTGGGGTGCGGGCTCACTGGTAAGTCGGACCCGGCGCGGAGCTTCTGATGGGGGCTCCCGGGTGTGGGTGGTTGCTGGGGTGAGTCTCGGGTCTTTGGGCGCCGGTTCGTGGGTGGCAGCGAGGGGGTCGGGAAGCAGGGCGGCGAGGGCGGGCGCAGGCGGTGGGCAGTAAGTTCTCCGTATGACAGTGCGAACCGAGGAAGAGCTTCGCGCCGCGATCCGGCGGGAGATGCCGGGTGTGCGCGCCGATCTGGAGGCGCTCGTCCGGATTCCCGGCATTGCGTTTGCCGGATTCGACCACAGCCACGTCGAGCGCTCGGCCGAGGCCGTTGCGGAGTTGCTGCGTGGGGTCGGGCTGCCCGATGTGCGGATCGTGCGCAAGGGTGGGCAGCCGGCGGTCATCGGGCGCAAGCCGGCGCCGGCCGGGGCGCCTACCGTGCTGTTGTACGCGCACCACGACGTGCAGCCCGTCGGGGATCTCGGGCAGTGGAAGAGCGACCCGTTCGAGCCGGTGGAGCGGGACGGACGGCTCTACGCGCGGGGGGTCGCCGACGACAAGGCCGGGGTCATGGCGCACGTCGCGGCGCTGCGCGCGTTCGGGGACGACCTGCCCGTCGGGGTGGTGGTGTTCATCGAGGGCGAGGAGGAGTACGGGTCCGAGTCGCTCGAGGACCTGCTCCGCGAGTATCGCGACGATATCGCCGCCGACGTCATCGTGATCGCGGACTCCGGCAACTGGGCCGTCGGCCAGCCGGCACTCACGACGGGGTTGCGCGGGATCGTCAACGGCTTCGTGGAAGTACAAGTGCTGGAAAATGCTGTGCACAGTGGGATGTTCGGCGGTGCGGTGCCCGACGCGCTGATCTCGCTGTCGCGCCTCATCGCCAGCCTGCACGACGACGCCGGGGACGTGGCCGTCGAAGGACTGCTGCGCACGCCCTCCGCGCCGCTCGACTACCCCGAGGAGCGCTTCCGCGAGGAGGCGGGCCTGCTTGAAGGGGTGCAGTTCATCGGTACCGGCCGCCTCGTCGAACGGCTCTGGACGCGCCCGGCGATCTCGATTCTCGGCATCGACGCGCCGGCCACGTCGGGCGCGCCGAACGCGTTGATCCCGCGGGCGAAGGCGAAGTTCAGCGTGCGGATCGCGCCCGGGGATTCGGCGCAGCGGGTGTACGACGCCGTCACCGACCACCTCCGCCGGCACGCGCCCTGGGGTGCCCGCGTGACCATCGAGCTCGAGCAGCTCGGCGAGCCGTGCTCGATCGATGCGACCGGGCCCGCGTACGACGCGGCGCGCGAGGCGTTCGCGGCCGCGTGGGACGGGGCGGAGCCGGTCGACATGGGGATCGGCGGCTCGATTCCCTTCATCGCCACGTTCCAGGAGCTGTTCCCGAAGGCCGCGATCCTCGTGACCGGCGTCGAGGACCCGGACACGACCGCGCACGGGCCGAACGAGAGCCTGCACCTCGCCGAGTTCGAGCGCGTGTGCATCGCCGAGGCGCTGCTGCTGTCGAAGGTTGCCCGGCTGGCCGCCTAAACCTGCGTTGCGAAATGCCCGGCTCGGCATCGAGTCGGGCATTTTGTTTCAATAGCGCATGTACCCCGTCAGGGTATAAATCCGAAAAGTCCGATCACGAAGTGTCGGACTTTTCGCGGGGCGGTGGGAGTGCAAAGGGCTCGGGTGCGGCGGAGTGCCGAGGGCGGGCTGTGGGGCGGGATTCGTCTCAAGGCGTCCGCATGAGTTGCGTGGGTGCGGGGTGTTCGTGGCTGAGGCGTCGCTCGAGTTGGTGCTTGTTTCGGAGGCGGGTTGCCGAGGTGCCCCTCCGGATTCGCCTCGTGGGTCCGCGCGAACTGGCGCTCTTCTCAGCCGGAGCCAGGAGTCGCTGACCAAGGGCGCGCTGTCCAAAAGCGGGTGAGCCAGGAGTCGGAGCGGCGTGCTACTGGGCCGCTGACTCCAGGCCGTTGACCTGGACCACCACCGACTCGGCGGCGGCCACGGCCTCGGCCGCTGCCATGACCTCGATGGCGGCCAAGGGCTCGACCGCGGCCAGTGTCTCCATCGCCGAACGGCGGCGGCAGACGCGCTGGCGGCGGGGAGTCGCGGCGTCGGGCTCGGTGGTGGACGGGTTGCGGCGGCGTAGGCGGTTCACCAGGCCCAGCGTCTGACCGGCCGGGCGCCGTGTGCCCCGCGTGACCTGGGCGGGCACCTCGACGGCGGGCTCGTCGAGCGTGGCCCGCGCGGTGGCGGACGCGCCGAGGGCGGTGAGAGCGGCGGGCTCGTCGAGGGTGGCGCCAGCGGCTGTGGCCGGGGTGAGCGTCGTGGGAGCAGCGGTGGTGGGCTCGCCAAGCGTGGTGAGAGCAGCGGCGGCGGGGTCCGTGGTGGCCTTGCGCTTGTTCAGGCGACCGGCCAGGCCCAGGAGCGGGGCGCCGGCCACGAACAGCAGTGCCGCGGCGGCGATCAGCAGCAGTGGCAGCCAGGACGAGTCGGCCATGGCCTCGCCGCCGAAGTGGCCCAGCAGGGCGCCGTACGTCGCCCAGAGGGTCGCGGCCACCACGTCGTATGTCGCGAAGCGGCGGGTCGAGACGCCGTTGCGGCCGGCGTAGAGGGCGGTGACCATGCGGCCGGCGGGCACGAAGCGGCAGAAGAGGACGGCCAGGAAGATGTGGCGCTGCATCGCCTCGTTCAGCCTTGCGGTGAGCTTGGCGGCGCGGCGGGGCAGTTCGCGGCGGCGGCGCTCGCCGCGGCGAGCCAGGCGGCGGCCGACGGCGAAGGCCAGCAGGTCGCCGGCGATGACTCCGGCGGCGCCGGAGAGGACCAGGAGCAGCAGTTGCACGTGGCCGGAGGCGGAGAGGATGCCGCCGCCGATCATGAGGGCCTGGGCGGGGACGACCGGAACGAAGGCGTCGATCGTTAGCAGGACGAGAACCGTGGCGTAGAGCACGCCCGGTGCGGACACCAGGTCCAGCACCGCGCTTACCATTCCGGACTCGCCATGGCCCGCCCCTTTACCCCGCGTAACAGATCCCCCGTTGACCATGGCAACACGGCTGCACCCCACTGCATGCCCAACTGACCACGATTGTGTCCCGCATCTCCTTTGAAATGCCTGAGAACACGCATACCCGCAGGTGGGAAGGTGCGCACGAAAGCCGTCAGCCGGCCGGGGGATCCCCCTATCCGAGGGTTTCGTGGACGAAGCACCAGCGCCAGTACTCGCCGGGCTCGATCGACTGCATCACCGGGTGGTGGTTGACGAGGAAGTGCTGGGTCGCGTGGCGGCGCGGCGAGGAGTCGCAGCAGGCCACGTGGCCGCAGGCGAGGCATTGGCGCAGGTGCACCCAGTCGGTGAACCCGCCCTCCTTGCACTCCGGGCAGCCGTCCACCACCGGCGGCTCCACCTTCTCGGCCGCTTCCAGATGCACGCAGGTCACAGGTCCCCCCGCTCGAGCAGTGACTCTTCCAGGTCCATGTCGCGCTGCGCCTGGCGCAACGTCTCCTCCGGGATTCTCCCCGAGTCGCGGGCCTTGCGGAAAACCTCCCGCTCCGCGCTCAGCATCTCGCGGCGCAGGCGGGCGTAGGCGGCGGACGGCGTTTCCCGGTCCGAGCGGCCCAGACGCTCCCAGGCCATGTTGGAGCGGGACAGGGCCATCTGCCGCAGCCGCTCCACGACACCCTCGGGCGCGTCGCCCGCGATCTCCTCGAGGCGGGTCTTGCCGGCTCGGGT
Organism: Dactylosporangium sp. NPDC000244; assembly: GCF_040300725.1. Lineage (NCBI taxonomy): Bacteria > Bacillati > Actinomycetota > Actinomycetes > Micromonosporales > Micromonosporaceae > Dactylosporangium > Dactylosporangium sp. NPDC000244. Next base: position 180,941 of record NZ_JBEPEH010000020.1, on the reverse strand, counting down.
GGCCTCGTGCTGTACCGATGCCTCGGCCAGGGCATCCTCGGTCCGATCGTCGCCGAGCACCTTGAGCCAGCGCGCGACCGTCGGCAGGGTCGCGCCCTGCAGGACCAGCGTGGCCACGATGACGCCGAAGGCCAGGATGACGAAGAGGCCGCGAGGGTACGGCATCCCGTCCGCAAGCGTCGTCGGCAGCGAGAGCGCCGCGGCGAGGGTGACCGCCCCGCGCATGCCCGCCCAGGAGATGACGGCCGGGCCGGCCAGCGAGGGCGACGGGTCGCGGCGGCGGACGCGGGGGATGAGGCGGGCGATGTACGTCGTCGGAAAGAGCCACACGATCCGCGCCACGATCACCACGCCGACCACGGCGGCCAGGGCGCCGGCGGTGAACGCGAACGAGCGCTCCACGTCGGCGATGAGGGCGCGCAGCTGGAGGCCCACGAGGAGGAACACGGCCCCCTCGAGCAGGAACTTCACCATCCGCCAGAAGGCGTCCATCTGCAGCCGGGAGGCCGCCGACATCAGGGTCGGCATGCGGTGGCCCAGGGACAGGCCGCAGACCACGACCGCGACGACCCCGGAGGCGTGCACGGACTCGGCCGGCAGGAACACCACCCAGGGCGTGAGCAGCGAGACCGCGTTGTCGATGAGCGGGTTGCTGACCCGCTTGTGCACGATGCCGATGAGCAGCCCGCCGGCCACGCCGAACGCGACGCCGCCGATGACCGCGATGGAGGCCTGCTCGGTGATCGACCAGCCGTCGACCGCCTCGCCGACCGCCGCGGCCACCGCGACCCGGAGCGTGACCAGGGCGCTCGCGTCGTTGATGAGGCTCTCGCCCTCCAGGACGGTGACCACGCGCCGGGGCAGCCCGATGCGCCTCGCCACGGCCGTGGCCGCGACCGCGTCGGGCGGCGCGACGACGGCGCCCAGGGCGAAGCAGGCGGCCAGCGGTACCCCCGGCAGCAGCATCTTGAGCGTGAACCCCACGGCGGCCGTGGTGAACAGCACGAGCCCGACCGCGAGCAGCAGGATCGGCCGCAGGTTGAACTTGAACGCCGGCACCGAGGTCTCCAGCGCCGCCACGTAGAGGATCGGCGGGAGGATGCCGATCAGCACGACCTCGGGGTCGAGCTCGATCTCGAGCACCCCGGGGACGAACGAGATCACGATGCCGACGACGACCAGCAGGATCGGCGACAGCACGCCGATACGGCGCGCGAGGACGGAGGTCGCGACCACGACCGCGATGAGTCCGACGATGTTCCCGAGCCCGTGCACGGGCGAAGCTTATCCACGCCGCCGCCCGCCACTGTTACGAGTGACGGGCGCCACACGGCGGGTCGCCGAACAGCACGGGTGACCGGCGCGTGCGCGAGCGCGTCCGGGCCTGAGACACTGCACCCGCACATGCAGCAAGCCGTGACCTAGGGGAGGATCGTCCTCATGTGTGCCACACGGCAAATACTCCTGCCCTCCGGGCCGGTGTGAGCATGCCCGACGTCAGCACGACCGTGGATCTTCGTCACCGGCGCATCGGACCGATCGCCGGCGAGCGGATCCGCGTGCTGCTGGTCGAGGACGACCCCGGCGACGCGTTCCTGGTCCGCGAGCTGCTCGCCGAGGCCGACGCGCCGTTCGACGTCGAGATCGCGCAGACCATGCGCGAGGCGCGGCCCCGCTTCCGCGACGTGCACTGCATCCTGCTCGACCTCGGGCTGCCCGACGCGAGCGGCCTGGACGGGCTGCGCCAGGTGCTGCAGCACGTGTCGGGCGCCGCGGTCTGCGTGCTCACCGGGCTGGAGGACGAGCACCTCGGCACCGCCGCCGTCGCCGAGGGCGCCCAGGACTACCTGGTCAAGGGGTCGGTCGACGGCGCCGGCCTGGCCCGCGCGGTGCGCTACGCGGTCGAGCGCAAGCGCGCCGACGAGCAGGCCCGGCTCCTGCGCGAGTCCGAGCTGCGCCAGGCCGAGTCGGCCCGGCTCGAGCGCGGCCTGCTCCCGCAGCCGCTGATGCGCGACGTGCCCGCCGACCTGTTCAGCATCTACCGTCCCGGCCGCGACCGGGCCCTGCTCGGCGGCGACTTCTTCGACGCGATCGGGGTCGACGACGGCAGCCGCCTGCACCTGCTCATCGGCGACGTCTGCGGCCACGGGGTCGACGAGGCGCCGCTCGGCGTGGCGCTGCGGGTCGCCTGGCGCGCCCTGGTGCTGGCCGGCGTGCCCGAGGACCAGGTCCTCGACTCGCTGGAGCAGGTTCTCGTCGCCGAGCGCCGCACCGACGAGCTGTTCGCGACCGTGGCGGTCGCGACCGTCGACCTGCGCGCCGGGACCGCCCGCATCCGCCTGGCCGGCCACCCGCCGCCGATCCTGATCTCCGGGGACCGCGCGGTCCCGTGCGAGGTCGACCCGGGCCTGGTCCTGGGCGTCATCCCGGGAATGCCGAGGCCGCCCGCCGAGATTGCGCTGGGGACGGACGGGCAGTGGTCGCTGCTGCTGTACACCGACGGCCTGATCGAGGGCTCGGCCGGCCCGGACGCGGCGCCCGGCGACCGTCTCGGCGTCGAGGGGCTGTGCCGCGTGCTGGCCGGCCCGATGCGCGCCGAGCCCCGTGACCTGCCCGGCTGGCTCACGCTGCAGGCCGAGGCCCACAACGGCGGGCCGGTGCAGGATGACATCGCCGTGCTCGTGCTGACCCCCTCGAGGACTTCATGAACCCCTCCAGCTGGTCGCTGTGGCGGCGCATCACCGCACTGTGCGCCGTCGTCGCCGGCCTCCTCGTCGTGATCGCGGTCAGCGCCACCGTGACGGCGGCGGCCAACCGCAGCGAGACCGAGCAGGTGTTGGACCGCCTCACGCCCGCTCTCGTCAATGCCGAGCGGTTGTACTCCCAGTTGCTGCGCCAGCAGTCCGCCGTCCGCACGTTCCTGCTCACCGGCAAGGACTCCGATCTCGACAACTACCGCGACGCGCAGGGCCAGGAGGCCGCGATTCTCGCCGACACCCGGCAGTTGGTGGCGGACGAGCCTCAGCTGCTGAACACCGTGGACGGGATCGCGGAGGCGACGGCGCGGTACCGCCGCGAGATCACGGAGCCGTTGATCGCCCAGACGCGGGCGAATGGCGTGAACCCGGACACGGCCGCCCCGACCGAACAGTCGCGGGCCGTCTACAACGACGCCGCCGGACGCATCAACACGCTCGCGGGGCAGATCGCCACGCGGCGCGACGAGGTCGCCGGGCAGGTGCGCACCACCGGCAACGTGCTCGTGCTGCTGCTCATCTTCGCCGCCGTCGTGGTCGTCCTGGCCGGCGTGGCGCTGGCGCTGCTCCTGCGCCGGCTCGTGACGCGCCCCGTCACCGACCTGGCCGGCGAGGTGCGGCGGGTGGCGGGCGGCGACTACGAGTACCAAATCCGCAGTTTTGGTCCTCCGGAGCTGACGGCGCTGGCCGACGACGTTGACACCATGCGGCGGCGGATCAACGCCGACCTCACGGACGTGCAGGAGGCGCGGCGGCTCGTCGAGGAGGCCAACCGCATGCTGGAGCAGCAGGCGGCCGAGCTCACCCGGTCCAACCGGGACCTCGAGCAGTTCGCGTACGTGGCCAGCCACGACCTCCAGGAGCCCCTCCGCAAGGTGGCGAGCTTCTGCCAGTTGCTGCAGCGGCGGTACTCCGGGCAGCTCGACGACCGCGCGGACCAGTACATCGGATTCGCCGTCGACGGGGCCCAGCGCATGCAGCGGCTCATCAACGACCTGCTCGCGTTCTCCCGCATCGGCCGGCTGACCAGCGGGTTCACCGAGGTCGACCTGAACAAGGTGGTGCTCGACTCGGCCGCGCAGTTCGACGCGCAGCGCGAGGCGACCAACGCCGAGATCATCTTCACCGACCTGCCCGTCGTGCGCGGCGAGGAGCCGCTGCTCGGCGCGCTGTTCAGCAACCTCATCGGCAACGCGATCAAGTTCCGCCGCCCCGACGTGCCGCCGCGGATCGTGATCGACACCACTGCCGGCGACGGGGAGTTCGAGATCAGCGTCGAGGACAACGGCATCGGCATCGAGCCCGAGTTCGCCGACAAGGTCTTCGTGATCTTCCAGCGGCTGCACGCCAAGGAGACGTACCCCGGCACCGGCATCGGCCTGGCGATCGCCAAGAAGATCGTCGAGTACCACGGCGGAAGGATCTGGATCGATCCCTCGCCGCGCGAAGGTACGCTGTTCCGGTTCACGCTGCCCGCAGCCGTTCCCGCTCTTGAGGAGTCTCCCGCATGACCGCGCCCGTGGAAGCGTCCCTGCCGATCGAGGTGCTGCTGGTCGAGGACGACCCGGGCGACGTGCTCATGACGCAGGAGGCGTTCGAGGAGCACAAGGTCCGCAACAAGCTCAACGTGGTGCAGGACGGGGAGGAGGCGCTGGCGTACCTCCGCCGCGAGGGCAAGTTCGCCGACGCGACCCGGCCCGATCTCATCCTGCTCGACCTGAACCTGCCGCGCGTGGACGGGCGGGAGGTGCTCCAGGTCATCAAGGAGGACCAGGACCTGCGGCGCATCCCGGTCGTGGTGCTGACGACCTCGCAGGCGGATGAGGACATTCTGCGCAGTTATTCACTGCACGCCAATGCGTACGTCACCAAGCCTGTCGACTTCGACAGTTTCATCGCGGTGGTCCGGCAGATCGACGAGTTCTTCGTCAGCGTGGTCAAGCTGCCGCCGCGGAGCTGAGTTCGTGGCGTTTGGCGCGAAATGTCGGGTAGCAAAGACGAACGGCCCGTGTCCCCAAGGACCCGGGCCGTCGCGTTCAGCCAAAGCGTTACTGGTTGGCCGCGTGCACCTCAGCCGGGTTGTGCGCCGGCACCGGAAGCTCGATCCGATGCACCCGCTCCCAAGCCTCGATCACCGAGGACGTCACATGCGTGCGGAAGTAGTCGTTCGCGCTGAGGCGGTTCGTCACCGGCTCCTCGCTCTCCGCGAGCAGGCTGCCCGTCACGAGGTGCACGCCGTTCTGCACGGCGGCGCTCAGGCGCCGGTGGCCGTCGATCACGTAGTAGTCCTGGCCGCTGTGGCCGATCGTCAGCGGCTCGAGGTCCTCGGGGGCGGCGTCGGCCAGCTCCTGCGCGAGGGTTTCGTCCGCGAAGTCGATCTCGCGCGTGGGGTAGATGCGCATGGGGTCGAGCAGCAGCAGCGGCGGCCGCTCGCGCAGGATGTCGGTGCCCAGGCGGCCCTCGAAGGCGGCCTGCACGGCCGAGACGACCTGGTCGGGGGTGGCGCGGGTGCTGTCGGCGACGAGGTCGTAGTTGCGCAGGCGGTACTTGTCCGCGCCGTACCGCGTCAGGAACCGCATCCGCTCGCTCTCGCTGCGGCTGTGCAGGTTGCGCTTGGCCTCGTCCAGCGACGCGTAGTTCTCCACCTCGGAGTGCGGGCGGGCCAGCACGCGCCGGGCGGCCTCGTTCGGCTCGGTGATGAGGTGGACCTTGAACGCCTCGTGGAAGAAGAACCAGGCCAGCCGGCTGTCGACGATGAGCTGCTCGCCGGACTGCGCGATCTCGGTCTGCAGGCTGTCCACGGCGCTGTCGATCGCGTCGTCCAGCTCGGCGTGGAGGTTGAGCTGTAGCGCGGTCATGCCGCGGCGCTGGGCCATCTCCCGGTACATGTCGCCGACGCTGATGCGGCGCAGACCGAGCCGGCTCGCGAGTTCGACGGAGACGGTGGACTTGCCGCTGCCGAGGTCTCCGTTGATGACGACCGACCGGTGATTGCTCATGCGCAAACTCTCCAGGTAGTGAGGCGTCGCGAGCCTAACACGCTCCTGGTGCAGGCCTTTTCGTCGTGCTACCCAGGCGGTACCGAAGGAATTCGCCCGAACGGGCTGCGCTGGTCGGTAATCCGGAGGAAACATCGGACTGACAGCATCCGGCCACCCCACCGCTGCGAGACGGAGGTCGCGACTTTGTTCCTGACCCGCCACGAGCAGGAACGCCTGCTGATCCACGTCGCCGCCGACGTGGCGCAACGACGCAAGGACCGCGGGCTCAAGCTGAACCACCCGGAGGCCGTCGCGATCATCACCGCCTTCCTGCTCGAGGGCGCGCGCGACGGGCGGACCGTGGTCGACCTGATGGAGGCCGGGCGCCACGTGCTCGGCCGCGCCGACGTCCTCGAGGGCGTCCCCGAGATGCTGGCGGAGGTGCAGGTGGAGGCGACGTTCCCGGACGGCACCAAGCTCGTGACCGTTCACCACCCGATCCCGTGATCCCCGGCGAGATCGTCCCCGGCGAGGGGCCGATCGAGATCAACGCCGGGCGACCCGAGCTGGCGCTGACCGTGCGCAACACGGGGGACCGGCCGGTGCAGGTCGGCTCCCACTACCACTTCGCCGAGGCCAACGACGCCCTCGAGTTCGACCGGGAGGCGGCGCGGGGGCACCGGCTCGGCGTCCCGGCGGGCACCTCGGTGCGCTTCGAGCCGGGCGTGGCCCGCGAGGTGGTGCTGGTGCCGCTGGCGGGACACAAGGCCGTGCCGGGGCTGAGGAAAAGGGCGCAATGAGAATCGACCGGACCAGGTACCAGAACCTCTACGGCCCCACCACGGGCGACCGGGTGCGCCTCGCCGACACCGGCCTGTTCATCCAGGTGGAGGCCGACCACTGCGCCGGCGGCGACGAGGCCGTCTTCGGCGGCGGCAAGGTCATCCGCGAGTCGATGGGCCAGTCCCGGGCCACCCGCGCCGAGGGCACCCCGGACACGGTGATCACCGGCGCGATCATCCTCGACCACTGGGGGATCGTGAAGGCCGACGTCGGCCTCCGCGACGGGCGGATCGTGGGCATCGGGCGGGCCGGCAACCCCGACATCATGGACGGCGTCGACCCGGCGCTGGTGATCGGCCCGTCGACGGAGATCATCGCCGGCAACGGGCGCATCCTGACCGCCGGCGCGATCGACTGCCACGTGCACCTCATCGCCCCGCTGATCCTGGAGGAGGCCCTGGCCAGCGGCATCACCACGATCGTCGGCGGCGGCACCGGGCCGGCCGAGGGCAGCAAGGCGACGACGGTCACGCCGGGCTCCTGGCACCTCGCCCGGATGCTCGAGGCGCTCGACCCGTGGCCGATCAACGTCCTGCTGCTCGGCAAGGGCAACACCGTCTCCGAGGAGGCGATGTGGGAGCAGCTGCGGGGCGGCGCCGGGGGCTTCAAACTGCACGAGGACTGGGGCACCACCCCGGCCGCGATCGACGCCTGCCTGCGGGTCGCCGACGCCTCGGGCGTGCAGGTGAACATCCACACGGACACGCTCAACGAGGCCGGTTTCGTCGAGGAGACCCTGCGCGCCATCGCCGGGCGGAGCATCCACGCGTACCACACGGAAGGCGCCGGCGGCGGGCACGCCCCCGACATCATCACCGTCGCGGGGCACCCGAACGTGCTGCCGTCCTCGACGAACCCGACCCGCCCCTACACCCGCAACACGCTCAGCGAGCACCTCGACATGCTCATCGTCTGCCACCACCTGAACCCGAGCGTGCCCGAGGACCTGGCCTTCGCGGAGAGCCGCATCCGGCCGTCCACGATGGCCGCCGAGGACCTGCTGCACGACCTCGGCGCGATCTCGATCATCGGCTCGGACTCCCAGGCGATGGGGCGGGTCGGCGAGGTGGTCCTGCGCACCTGGCAGACCGCGCACGTGATGAAGCGGCGGCGGGGAGCCCTGGAGGGGGACGGGGCGGCGGACAACGAGCGGGCGAAGCGGTACGTCGCGAAGTACACCATCTGCCCCGCCGTCGCCTCCGGCATCGCCCACGAGGTCGGCTCCGTGGAGGTCGGCAAGCTCGCCGACCTGGTGCTGTGGGACCCGGCGTTCTTCGGGGTCCGCCCGCACGTGGTGGTCAAGGGCGGCGCGATCGCGTGGGGCGCGATGGGCGACGCGAACGCCTCGATCCCGACCCCGCAGCCGATCCTGTCCCGCCCGATGTTCGGCGCCTACGGGGCCGCCGCGCCCGCGACCAGCCTCGCGTTCGTCGCGCCGGCCGCGATCGAGGACGGGCTGGCCGAGCGCCTGGGCCTGCGCAGAAGGCTCGCCCCGGTCGCGGACACGCGCTCGGTCGGCAAGGCGGACCTTCCGCGCAACAACGCCCTGCCGCGCATCGAGGTCGAGCCCGACACCTTCACCGTGCGCATCGACGGCGAGGTGGTCGACCCGGACCCGGTCGAGGAACTGCCAATGGCGCAGCGGTACTTCCTGTTCTGACATGAACACCGACCTGCTCCTGCTCGCCGACGGGCGCTTCCCCTCGGGCGGCCACGCGCACTCCGGCGGCCTCGAGACGGCGGTGGCGCGCGGACGCGTGACGGACCTCGACGACCTCCGCGCGTTCCTGCTCGGCCGGCTGCGCACGGCGGGCCTGGTCGCGGCGGCCTTCGCGGCGGCCGCGTGCGCGCGCCCGGAGGCGATGGAGGAGCTCGAGGACGAGCTGGCCGCGCGGACCCCGTCGCCGGCGCTGCGCCTGGCCGCGCGCCGGCAGGGCCGCTCGCTGTGCCGGGCCGCGCTCGTGGTCTGGCCCGGCGAGCACGTGACCCGGGCCGCGGCCGCGCGGGTCGCGCAGCCGATCGCGCTCGGGGTCGCCGCGCACGCGGCCGGGCTCGGCCCCGAGGCGGCGGCGCTGATGGCCGCGTACCACGCGATCTCCGGCCCGGCGAGCGCGGCGGTGCGCCTGCTCGGGCTGGACCCGTACCGCGTCCACGCCGTGCTCGCCGAGCTCGGCGACGCGTGCGACGACGTGGCCAGGGAGGCCGCGACACACGCCCGTGGCCCGATCGGGGACCTGCCGGCGGCATCGGCGCCGCTGCTGGACGTCTCCGCCGAGGACCACGCCGCATGGGAGGTTCGACTCTTTGCCAGCTGAACACGAGCACACGCATCCGCACCCGCACGACGACCCGCATCACCCGCTGCCACACACGAAGCGCGCCGTGCGCATCGGCATCGGGGGACCGGTCGGCTCCGGCAAGACGGCCCTCGTCGCCGCGCTCTGCCGCAGCCTGTCGGGCGATCTGCAGGTCGCGGTGGTGACCAACGACATCTACACGACCGAGGACGCCGACTTCCTGCTGCGCAACGGCGTGTTGCCGGCCGAGCGCATCCGCGCGGTCGAGACCGGCTGCTGCCCGCACACCGCGATCCGCGACGACATCTCGGCCAACCTCGACGCGATCGAGGAACTGGAGGAGAGCCTCGGCCCGCTCGACGTGATCCTGGTCGAGAGCGGCGGCGACAACCTCACCGCCACGTTCAGCAAGGGCCTCATCGACCGGCAGATCTTCGTCGTCGACGTGGCCGGCGGCGACAAGGTGCCGCGCAAGGGCGGCCCGGGCGTGACCTCGGCCGACCTGCTCGTGATCAACAAGACGGACCTGGCCCCGCTCGTCGGCGCGGACCTCGGCGTGATGGAGCGCGACGCGGCCGCCCGCCGCGGCGAGCTGCCGACCGTGTTCCTGTCGCTGGTGCAGGACCGGGCGGCCGGGCCGGTGCAGGAGTGGATCCGCGGCCTGATCGCGACCGTATGAGGGCCGCGGCCCGGATCGTCGCCGAGCGCGAGGGCGAGCGCACGGTGCTGCGCGTGCTCAAGGGCGAGGCGCCACTGCTGCCCCGGCGCACGGGCCCGGCCGGGGTGCACCTCGTCGGCGGCGCGGCGGGCCCGCTCGGCGGCGACGACCTGAGCCTGGAGATCGAGGTCGGGCCGGGGGCGGAGCTCTGGGTCCGTACCGTCGCCGCCTCCATCGCCCTGCCCGGCCGCTCCGGCGCCGAGTCGGTCCTCGCCGTGCACGCGACCGTGGGCGAGAACGGCTTCCTGGCGTTCCTGCCCGAGCCGATCGTGGCCGCCGCGCGCTGCCGGCACCACAACGCCTCGCGGGTGGAGCTGGCCGACGGGGCGCGCCTGATCTGGCGCGAGGAGGCGGTGCTGGGCCGCTTCGGCGAGGAGCCGGGCGACCTGCGGCTGTCGACGAACGCGCGCCGGGGTGGCCGGCCCTGGTACCACAGCGACGTCACCATCGCCCGGGGACCGGCCGTGCTCGGCGACGCGCGCGTCCTGGCCTCGCTGCTGACCACGGACGCGGCCGGGCCCGCGGCCGGCGAGCGGGCCGCGGTCATGCCGCTGGCCGGCGGCGGGGCCGTGGCCACGGCGCTCGGCGACGACCTGGCGCAGACGCGCGCGGTCACCGACCCGCTGGTCACACCGGCGCGACCGCCGGGCTCAACGGAGGCGGCCGCCCGGACTACCTGAGGAAGAGCGCGGCGATCTTCGGCAGGTGCTTGCGTACGTCGTTGTCGTCATCGTCGTCCCAGTCGTCCTCGACGAGCGGGGCGACCTGCCCGGTGCGGGCGCGCAGCAGCATCGGATAGTCGTCGGCCTCGCCGTAGAGCTCCTCGGCGAGGTCCTCGACCTCCCGCGGGGCCAGCTCGTGCGCGGCGAGGTCGCCCGCGGCCACGGCCCGCACCACCGGGTCGTCGGCGAGCGCGTCCGGGTCGGCGACCGCGCGCTCGTAGGTGTCGCGACCGCGCGCGATCAGCCCGTCCACGAACGCGTCGGCGTAGCGGGCCACCACCCGGCCGGTCGCCCACATGGCCGAGGAGTTGGCCCGGGCCTGCAACCGCGTGCGGTGGGCGTCGAAGTCCAGCAGCTCGCTCTTGTCGAGGGTGGCCAGGCGCATCCGCAGCGCGGCCGTGAACCGCCCGGCGAAGCCCGGCGTGACGCGGTCCCCGGCGGCGGAACGAGCACCGTCGATGATCGACCAGAAAGTATCGCTGTCCACGGCAGGCAAGTCTTGCACGACCGCGCAGCTCCTGGGAACGGCGCGCGGCCGAGGCGCAGGACAAGGCCTAGGCTGCGCCCATGAGCGAGCAGGTGGGGGTGCTGCTGCGGCAGTGGCGCGAGCGGCGGCGGCTCAGCCAGCTCGCGCTGGCCAACCAGGCCGAGGTCTCCACCCGGCACCTGAGCTGCGTGGAGACCGGCAAGGCGCGGCCGACCAGCGCGATGATCCTGCGCCTGACCGAGCACCTCGACGTGCCGCTGCGCGAGCGCAACGCCCTGCTGCTGGCCGGCGGCTACGCGCCCGCCTACCCCGAGCACGGCCTCGACGGCCCGGCGCTGCGGCAGGTCCGGGCCTCGCTGCGGCAGGTGCTGACCGGCCACGAGCCCTACCCGGCCGTCCTGGTCGACCGCGGCTGGAACCTGCTCGAGGCCAATAACGCGCTGCTGCGCCTCACCGAGGGGGCGGCCGCCCACCTGTTGCGCGGGCCGGTCAACGTGCTGCGCCTGTCGCTGCACCCGGAGGGGCTCGCGCCGCGGATCGCCAACCTGGACCAGTGGCGCGGGCACGTGTTCGCGCGCCTGCGCCGGCAGATCGCGGCGACGGGCGACGCCGCACTGCGCGAACTGCTCGAGGAACTGCGGCGGTACCCCGGGGGAGAGGCCCCCGCGGCCCCGCACGACGTCGTGGTCCCGCTGTGCATCCGGCTCGGCGGCGTGGAGCTGCGACTCTTCGGCATCACCGCGGTCATCGGCGCCCCGCACGACGTGACGGTCGCGGAGCTGGCGATCGAGTCGTTCTTCCCCGCCGACCCGGCGACCGCGGAGGCCCTGCGGCAGGGCTGATCGGTGGCGGCTCGGTGGTGGCACGTTTCCGGGATTCGGGGCGGCGGCCGCGACCGTAACGTTCTTCATGCAAGGCCACACACCACAACGTCCCAGAGGGAGCGCACCATGAGCGACTACGACACCGGCGACACCGGCTACGACGGCGGCCACGAGGTCGACTACGGCCAGTACGAGGCCGGCCACGAGAGCGGCGCCCTGGACCAGCTGCACCAGGCGCAGGGCTCCGAGGCCGACGCCCAGTCGCAGTACGGCGTCTACGAGCAGGACCACCACACCGCCGAGTCGACGGACTTCTCGCAGGGCCACCACGTCGAGTACGACGCCCCGGCGGCCGTGCACTACGAGTCGGACGACTACACCAACTACTCCCACGACGCGACCTCGGACGACCACGTCTTCGCCGCCGAGGGCAGCGAGTCCTCGCACCAGGCCGAGTTCAGCGAGCTCAGCGCCCTGCAGGAGCGCTTCGACACCGCGTTCGCCGAGGGCACCAAGTTCCACGCGGACGGCGGCGACGCCCAGATCGCGTCCAAGTAAGGCACCGCAGTACCTCATGGTGTGGCTTCGGCCCGGCCGGCGGATCAGCCCCGCCGGCCGGGCACCCAACCCGCACCCCGCGGCTACGGCACAACGCACTCGGTTGTTCGACTTCGTCCGGGTGTCCGGGACTGTCCGGACATTCCCGGCCGCCCGCGCGAAGTCGGCCATCCGGGTGCGTTTTCGTGTCGGGGCCGCGACCTTTCCTTGATCGTCTCCGCGGCGCTGGTCACAATCGCCGGTATGGGTTTGGGGGATTACGTGGGGATGTGGCGGGCGAAGCGGCGGCACCGGCGGGCGCAGCAACAGCAGAACCGCAACGGCAACCGGAAGCAGAACCAGAAGCAGAAGCGGCGCGACGACGGCGACTGCGGGCCGGACTGGCACTGCGACGTCTGCGACTGCAGTCCCATCATGCTCGGCTCGCTGCTGTCGCTCATGGCGGTCTCGGCGCCCTCGCGCGCCCCGCGGCGGGACCCGGGCGGGCCCGGGCGGGCGGGGATGGCGGCGATCCGCGGGTACCAGCGCTTCGTCTCGCCCCATCTGGGGATCAAGTGCCGCCAGGTGCCCTCGTGCAGCAACTACGGCCTGCAGGCGGTCCAGCGCTACGGCCTCGTGGAGGGCTCGCGGCTCACCGCGGCGCGGATCAAGCGCTGCAACCCCTCGACCCCGCGCGGCACCGTCGACCAGGTGCCCTAGGCCGTCTCCAGAACGCTCTACGACGCTCTAGGAAGCACGGACGCAGCGTAGGCCCGAAAAGGTCATCACGGCCGGCAGCGTGAACGTGATCGCGGAGGCGGCCAGCGAAAGGTCGGTCGCACCGCCGGCGTTCCCGTGGCCCCAGGTGGGGCTGAACGCGGAGAGCAGCATGCCGCCGACGGCGAAGAAGGCGACCGTGGCGATCGCGGCGATCCCGGTCGCGCGCACGAACCGGCGGCCGACGTCGACGTACCGGCTGCCGATCCCGCACGCCAGCGCGGCCAGCAGCGCCCCGACGACCACGGCGTAGGTGGCGTAGTCGACGGTGTGCGCCAGGATCAGGTACGCGCGGCTCGGCTCCCAGCTCCAGCCCACCGCCGCGCGCCGCCACGCCAGCTCGGAGACCAGCGCCTCGAGCGCCACCGCGCCGCCCACGATGATCGCGGTGCGCCGGCCCTGGGCCAGCGCCAGCTCGCGCTGGTATTCGGGGGCGAGGGTGGCGACGGGGCCGAACTCCTCGACCGCGGCCCGCTCGGCGGCGAGGCGGTCCAGGCCGTCGGCCTCGTAGCGCTCCGCGGCGTCGGCGAGCCCGTCGCGGGCCTCGGTGACCAGGTCCGTCTTGGCCGCGCGGGGGCCGCGCAGGGCGCCGCGCAGCGAGGCGACGTAGGCGTCGATGGGGCCGGCAGTCAGCACCTCCTCAGCATGCCGCCAGGGCGCGCGGCGGGCAGTCCGGGTTGTCCCTGACCTTTCCCCGGGTTCGGGCCTCGGGTCTGGCGCGCCGGGCGCGACGTCAGCCAGCCTACATGTAGCCGTTCTACATGTAGGGAGACACCAGATGCGCAAGTGGCTGCTGGGCGGCCTGATCCTGCTGCTCGTGCTGTGCGCGGGCGGGGTCGCCGCGCTGGTCTACTTCTTCGTCCGCCCGCCGCTGGACGTGCGGGCCGACTTCACCCGGCCGCTGCGGGTGCCGCCACTGGCCGCCTCGACCGTCGACGCGCAGGGCCGGCGGGTGTTCGACCTGCGGGCAGAGCCGGGCGACAGCGACTTCGGCCACGGCGCGACCCGCACCTGGGGCTACAACGGCGCCTACCTCGGCCCGACGCTGCGGGCCAAGCGCGGCGAGCCGGTCGTGGTCAACGTGCGCAACGCCCTGGCCGAGCCCACGACCGTGCACTGGCACGGGATGCACCTGCCGGCCGCGATGGACGGCGGCCCGCACCGGCCGATCCCGACCGGCGGGGAGTTCCAGGCCGCGTGGACGGTCGACCAGCCGGCGGCGACGCTGTGGTACCACCCGCACCCCAGCGAACGCACCGAGACCCAGGTGTACCGCGGCCTGGCCGGCCTGTTCCTGGTCGACGACGACGAGCCGGCCCAGCGGGCCCTGCCGCACGACTACGGCGTCGACGACATCCCGGTCCTGGTGCAGGACAAGGAGTTCGACGGGGACCAGCTGTCCATGGGCGACCGCTTCGGCAGCGACATCGGCGTGCTCGGCGACGAGATCCTCGTCAACGGCACCCCCGGCCCGTACGTCGACGTCCACTCCGGCCTCGTCCGCCTCCGCCTGGTCAACGCCTCGACCGCGCGCATCTACGACTTCACCCTCGCCGACCACCGCCCGTTCGCCCTCGTCGGCACCGACGGCGGCCTGCTCGAGCGGCCGGCGATGACGAGTCACGTGCGCCTCTCCGTCGGCGAGCGGGCCGAGATCGTGGTCGCGCTCCAGCCGGGGGAGCGGCTGACCCTGCGCAGCGAGCGGCCCCTCGGCGGCTCCCTCGACAGCCGCTTCAACGGCGGCCAGGACAGCTTCGACATCCTCCAGCTGCGGGCGGCCGCGACCCTGACGCCGGCCACGCTGCCGGAGACGCTCGTGAGCACCCCGCGCCTGGACCCGGCTCAGGCCGCGCAGACCCGGAACTTCGAGTTCCAGGGCCGCGAGATCAACGGCGACGGCATGGACATGGGCCGCGTCGACGCCGTCGTCGTCAAGGACACCGTCGAGGTGTGGAATGTCTCCAACGGCCACGACACCCCGCACAGCTTCCACATCCACGACGTGCAGTTCCAGGTGCTGACGGTGGACGGGCACGCCCCGCCGCCGGAGCTGTCGGGCTGGAAGGACACCGTGTTCATGGCGCCGCACCAGCACTACTCGGTGATCGCGAGGTTCGCCGACTACGCCGACCCGGCGACGGCGTACATGTTCCACTGCCATGTCCTCAAGCACGAGGACGAGGGCATGATGGGCCAGTTCGTGGTGGTCGAGCGGGGACAGCAGCCGAGGCTGCACGGGTGAGAGGGTGCCGGGCCCCCCGTGGCGGCGCGGGGCCCGGCACGTCTCGCAAGCGTTCCGTCGTCCCCGTGTGTGTCGTCCATGCGGCGGCAGCAACCCAACGAGAACCGCTCCTGTGACCGGCATGACACATCGATCAACGCCCCCGTGTCAAGAGATCATCCGAGCTAGGTGTCGTTCGTCACCGAGGCTCTCCGAGATGCGCGCGGAGCGCGACCGCAAGGTCTCCCTGGGTGCCCGTCCAGGCCGCGTACCCGTCGGGGCGGACCAGCACGCGGCGCTCGTGCGGGGCATGGACGAGCCGGTCCTCGTACCCCTCCGGAGCCTCCGGCGCGAGCAGCACGTGCCGGCCCTGGCGCAGCAGCTCGTAGAGGCGCGCCCCGCCGAGGTCCACGTCCGCCTGGCGGGGCGCGTGCGGGTAGTCGATGCCGATCCCGGACACGGTGCCGGTCAGCCCCCGCTGCACCGCCGGGACGTGCAGCGCCAGCCCGGCGACCACGTCGCGGCCGAGCCGGGCGCCGCGCGACTGCAGCAGCGCGAGGCGGATGAGGCCGCCGCTGGAGCGCAGCACCGCCCGGCCGACGGCGTGCCGCTCCGACTGGTAGGTGTCGAGCAGCCCGGCCGGCGCCCAGCCCGCCCCGGCCGCGGCGAGCTTCCAGCCGAGGTTGGCCGCGTCCTGCAGCCCCGTGTTCATGCCCTGGCCGCCGGCGGGGGAGTGCACGTGCGCGGCATCGCCGGCGAGGAAGACGCGGCCGGTGCGGTACCGCTCGACCTGCCGCTCGTCGCTGTGGAACCGTGAGAGCCAGCGGCACTCGCCCATCCCGAAGTCGGTGCCGAACGCCTCCCGCACGGTGGCCCGGACCTCCTCGAGCTCGAGCGGCACCTCGTCGCCGACCTGGTGCCCCCGGTTCCAGGCGAAGACGCGGTACCACCCGTCGCCGAACGGCGCCACGAACGCGAACGCGGAGCCGACCGCGTTGACGGTGATCACGTCGGCCGGCGGCTCGGCGAGCCGGACGTCGGCGAGCATGAGCGAGCGGACCGCGGCCCGGCCCGGGAACCGCAGGCCGAGCGCCTCCCGCACCCCGCTGTGCGCGCCGTCGGCCCCGACCAGCCAGTCCGCCGCGAACGTGTCGCCGTCGGTGCGCACCTCGACGCCGTGCTCGTCCTGGCGCAGGCCGGTGACCGTGGTGCCGCGCACGATCCGCGCCCCGGCCTTGAGCGCGCGCTCCTCGAGGATGCGTTCGACGTTGTACTGCGGGGTGATGAGCACGTACGGGTACCGCGACGGCAGCACCCCCAGGTCCACCGAGACGTGCCCGAACAGCCGCAGCCGGGCCAGCTTCGTGCCGGTGGCGATGACGTCCTCGGCGATGCCCCGGGCGTCGAACTGCTCCAGCGTGCGCGCGTGGACGGCGAACGCGCGGGTCAGGTTCGACTCCCCGGCGCGGCGCTCCAGCACGGTCACGTCGGCGCCGGCGGCGGCCAGGTCCCCGGCGAGCAGCAGGCCGGTGGGGCCGGCCCCGGCGATGACGGTCCTCATGGCTCCTCCTCGATCTTGCCAACAAGCGTTGGCAAACAATTGTTGGCATACGCGCACACCGATGTCAACGGGTGGTGAAATCGCGATCTCGCTTGACCTGAAGCCCTGTTGAGGTGCGAGGTTGGGCCGCGTGGAGAACAGACGCACGCTCACGGCCGGCCTCGTGACCCTGGTCACGCTGGTCGCCTTCGAGGCGGTGGCGGTCACCGCCGCCATGCCCTCGGTCGCCCGCGCCCTCGACGGGATCCCGCTCTACGGCTTCGCCTTCGGCGGCGCCCTCGCGACCAGCGTGGTCGGGATGGTGCTGGCCGGCGCGTGGTGCGACCGCGCGGGCCCGGCCCGGCCGGCCGCCGTGGGCGTGGCGCTGTTCTGCGCCGGGCTGCTGCTGGCCGGGCTGGCCCCGCACATGTGGGTGCTCGTGCTGGGGCGCCTGGTGCAGGGCTTCGGCGGCGGGCTGGTGAACGTGGCGCTGTTCGTCGTCGTGGGGCGCGCCTACCCCGGCGCCGAGCATCCACGCGTCTTCTCGATGATGTCGGCCGCGTGGGTCCTGCCCGCCGTCGCCGGGCCCGCGGTGGCCGGGCTGATCGTGCAGTTCGTCGGCTGGCGCTGGGTGTTCCTGCTGGTGCTGCTGGCGGCCGCCCCGGCGATGGCGGTGGTGTGGCCGAGGATCTCCGGGATCTCCGGCGGCTCGGGCGAGGCGGGTCCCTCGCGGGTGCCGTGGGCGATCGGCGCGGCGGTGGGCGCCCTCGTGCTCTACGTCGGCGGGCAGGAGTCGCTGCCCCTGCTCGCGGCCGGGTTCGTGATCGCCGCCGTGTGCGGGGTGCGGCTGCTGCCGCGCGGCACCCTCGCCGCCGCCCGGGGCCTGCCCAGCGTCGTGCTCCTGCGCGGCCTCGCCGGGGCCGCGTTCGTCCAGGCCGACGTGTTCATCCCGCTCATCCTCACCCGCGAGCGCGGCCTCAGCCCGGCGCTGGCCGGGCTCAGCGTCACCGTCGGCGCGCTCTTCTGGTCCGCCGGCTCGTGGCTGCAGGCCCGGACGGGGCAGCGCCTCTCGGACGCGGCCCGGCTGCGGCTCGGCGCCGCGGCCATCGCGGCCGGCGTGCTGTCCGCGGTGGCGATCGTGTCGGCGGCGGTACCGGTGGCCGTCGTCGTCGCCGGCTGGTGCCTCGGCGGCTTCGGCATGGGCCTGGTGTCCCCGGTCTCGGCGGCGCTCGTGCTGCGGCTGTCCGAGCCGGGCCGGCAGGGCGCGGGCAGCTCCGCCCTCTCCGTCGCCGACGCGCTGCTGACCACCATCGCGCTCGCGGTCGGCGGCTCCCTCTTCGCCGCGCTCGTCGACGCCGGCCCCGTCGCCTACCTCGCCGCGTTCGCGGTCGCGCTCGTCCCCGCCCTCGCCGCGATCGCCGTCGCCGGTCGTACTTTCGGCGGATCTGACGGTACGACGCCCCCAGTAGCATTGGCCGGTGAGCGTGCGGGTGCTGGTCGCGGATGATCAGGAGATCGTCCGCACCGGGCTGACGATGATCCTCAACGCCCAGCCGGGCATCGAGGTGGTGGCCGAGGCCGCCGACGGCCGCCGCGCCGTCGAGCTGGCCCGCCGGTTGCGCCCCGACGTCTGCCTCCTCGACGTGCGGATGCCCGCCATGGACGGCCTGGAGGCGACCCGGCAGCTGGCCGGGCCGGGCGTCGAGGACCCCATCGCCGTCGTCGTCATCACCACCTTCGACCTCGACGAATACGTCTACTCGGCCCTGCGCGCCGGCGCCCGCGGCTTCCTGCTCAAGGACGCGGGCCCGGCGCTGCTCGCCCAGGCCGTGCACGCGGCCGCGAACGGCGACGCGCTCATCGCCCCCAGCGTCACGACCCGCCTGCTGCGCGCCTTTGCCGACAACGGCCCCGCGGCCCCGCCCCGCCAGCCGATCGAGCCGCTGACCGAGCGCGAGGAGCAGGTCCTGGCCCGGGTGGCGCGGGGCCGCACGAACAACGAGATCGCCGACGAGCTGTTCGTCACCCTGAGCACCGTCAAGTCCCACGTGACCGCCCTCATGCTGAAGCTGGGCGTGCGCAACCGCGTGGAGATCGCGATGTGGGCCTACGAGACCAACCGGGTCCGACCCGGGGGCTGAACTTTGGTCGGGCCCGGTCCCGGCCCATGGACCGATGTTTCCGGCCCGCGCGAAGCCCACCATCGGTGCTCATGACGACCGTTGCCAACCGCACCCGCCCCCGCGACTGGCCCATCATCGCCGGCCTGTTCGTGCTCGCCCTCGTTCCCTCCCTGGCCGGCGGCGTGCGCGTCGCCCAGCTGACCGGCGGCGTCGAGCGCACCGCGGCCAACGCCCGCTTCGTCGACATGCCCGCCCCTGTCCTCGTCCACATCGTCGGCGCGGTCCTCTACGGCTTCCTGGGCGCCCTGCAGTTCGCCCCGCACTTCCGGCGCCGGCATCGCCGGTGGCACCGCGTCACCGGCCGGGTCCTGGTGCTCTGCGGCCTGGCCGTGGCCCTGTCCGGCCTGTGGATGACCACCTTCTACGACCTGCCGAGGGGCGACAACGCCGCGACCAACGCGGCCCGCTACGTCGTGGGCACCGGCATGCTGGCGTCGATCGTCCTCGGCTTCGTCGCCATCCGCCGCCGCGACTTCCACGCGCACAAGGCCTGGATGATCCGCGCGTACGCCCTCGCGATGGGCGCCGGCACCCAGGTCTTCACGAGCCTGCCCCTGATCCCGCTGGACCCGGACGGCCCGGACTACCCGGCCTGGCGCAGCGTGGCGCTGATCTCCGCCTGGGTGCTCAACCTGGCCGTCGCCGAGATCGTCATCCGCCGCTCGGCCCGCCCGCGCCCCCGCACCGAGGCATGACTATCCGGGGCGGCCGAGGATCCACCGGGCCACGCCGTCCGCGTGGGCCTCGTCCGCAGCCAGTGCTCGCTCACCGCGTCCATGTCGCCTCGCTCGTCCGCGTGGCCCGGTCCACGGCGTCGGCGACCCAGGCGTCGGTGAGGTCTTCGGCGGGCTCGAGCCCGAACCAGTTACGTCATCCGCAGGCCTCGGCCCGGGCCCGCAGCAGAGTGCGCTCGCGCTCGTTGCGGGTCATCGACGCGGCGCGCTCGAACTCGGCGCGGGCCTCGGGGAGGCGGCCCAGGCGGAAGAGGAAGTCGGCGCGGACCGAGGGCAGCAGGTGGTACCCCCGCAGCGCCTTGTCCCGCAGGAGCGGCTCCAGCACCGTCAGGCCCGCGGCCGGGCCGTCCGCCATCGAGACCGCCACGGCGCGGTTGAGCTCGACGATCGGCGACGGGGCGAGGGCGGACAGCTGGGCGTACCGCCGCGCGATCTCGGACCAGTCGGTCTCCTCCGCGGTGCGGGCGCGGGCGTGGCAGGCGGCGATCGCGGCCTGCAGCGTGTAGGTGCCCCCGCCCAGCTCCTCGGCGCGCTCGAGCGCCTTCAGGCCGCGGGTCACGAGCAGCCGGTCCCAGCGGCGCCGGTCCTGGTCCAGCAGCATGATCGGCTCGCCGCCGGGGCCGGTGCGGGCGGCCGCGCGGGACGCCTGGATCTCCAGCAGCGCGACGAGGCCGTGCACCTCCGCCTCGGCCGGCATCAGGCCCGCCAGCACGCGGCCGAGGCGCATCGCCTCCCCGCACAGGGCCGGGCGCATCCAGTCGTCGCCGGCCGTCGCGGAGTACCCCTCGTTGAAAATGAGGTAGATGACCTCCAGCACCGAGGCCAGCCGCTCGCTGCGCGCCGCGCCCGTGGGCAGCTCGAAGGGCACCTTCGCGTCGGTGAGGGCCTTCTTGGCGCGGCTGATGCGCTGGCCCATCGTCGCGTCCGGGACCAGGAACGCCCGCGCGATCTCGTCCGTGGACAGCCCACCGAGCAGGCGCAGGGTCAAGGCCGTGCGCGCCTCCGGCTTGAGCACCGGGTGGCACGCCGTGAAGATCAGGCGGAGCAGGTCGTCCTCGATGGGCTCCTGCTCGAGCACCGCCTCCAGCGCCGGGTCGTCGAGCCGCTCCTCGCCGGCCAGGGCGGGCAGGTGCTTGTGCAGCACCTGCTGCCGCCGGATGGTGTCGATCCCGCGCCGCTTCGCCGTCGTCATGAGCCACGCCCCGGGATTGCGCGGGACGCCCTCGGCCGGCCACTGCTCCAGCGCCGCGACCAGGGCGTCCTGCGCAAGCTCCTCCGCGAGGCCGACGTCGCCGACGAGCCGGGCGACGCCCGCGATCACGCGCGCCGCCTCGATCCGCCAGACTGCCTCGATCGCGGATTTGGCATCGGTACCGGGAGTGCTCACCCGGCCAACATAACTAGCCCTCGTACTCCGAGACCCGCCGCACCTCGATCTCGATGTCGTGGTCGAACAGGTCCGCGAACCGCCGAGCCCACTCGACGGCCTCGGCCTGGTCGCGCACCTGCACGATGCCGAAGCCCCCGATGACCTCCTTCGCCTCCGCGAACGGCCCGTCGACGACCGTGGTCTCGCCGTCGCGCTTGGAGATCGTCGCCGCCCCGGCCGAGCTGGGCAGCAGGCCCTCGGCGGCGAGCAGCACCCCGGCCTTGCTGACCTCGTCCATGTACTTCCCGAACCGCTCGATGAACGCGGGGGTCGGCTGCCACAGCGCCGGGTTCGAGTCGTCCAGCTTGTGCATCATCATGTAGCGCATTTCGGGTTCCCTTCCGTGGTTTCTGTAGCCTTCACCACCGCGTCGAGTTCGGTCCGCGGATTTCGACAACACCCCCACGAGTTTTCCCGGGAGATTTCCATGCGCATCCTCTTCGGCTTCGCCGGCGGCAACGGCCACGTCCAGCCGCTGCTCCCGCTCGCCCGGGCCGCCGCCGCCCGCGGCCACGCCGTCGCCTTCACCGGAAGACCCGGCGTCCTGCCCAAGGAGTTCGAGGGCTACCCCGCCGGCGCGGACGAGCCGGACGATCGCCGCCCCCTGCGGCCCGTCGACCGCGACCGCGAGGAGCGCGACTTCCTCGGGGGCTTCGGCGGCTGGATCGCCCGGGAGCGCGCGGCGACGACCGGCGCGGTGGCGCGGCAGTGGCGCGCGGACCTGATCGTGTGCGACGAGGGCGACTTCGGCAGCATGATCGCGGCGGAGTCGCTCGGCCTTCCGCACGCGTCGGTGGTGGTCCTGGCGGCCGGCGGCTTCGGCCGCCCCGCGGGCCTGTCCACCCTGCTCGACGAGACGCGCGCCGCGCACGGCCTGCCCGCCGACCCGTCGCTGGCGATGCTGGACCGGCACCTGGTGATCTCGCCGGTACCGCCGACGTTCCGCCCGGCCGCGAGCATGCGCCCGTTCGAGATGCGCCCGTTCGAGCCCGTGACCCCGGCCCCGACCGACCCGCCGACCGTGTACTTCACGCTCGGCACGATCTTCAACACCGAGTCGGGCGACCTCTTCACGCGCTTCCTGTCCGGCTTCCGCTCGCTGCCGATCCGGCTCGTCGTCACGGTGGGCGCGGGCATCGACCCCGCGGAGCTCGGCCCGCAGCCCGCGCACGTGCGGGTGGAGCGGTACGTCCCGCAGGCGTCGCTGCTGCCCCGCTGCTCGGCCGTGGTGACCCACGCCGGCTCCGGCACCGTCGTCGGCGCCCTGGCCCACGGCCTGCCGATGGTGCTGGTGCCGATGGGCGCCGACCAGCCCGCGAACGCCGACCGGTGCGCGGAGCTGGGCGTGGGCGTGGTCCTCGACGCCGTGTCCGCGACCGGGGCAGAAGCGGCCGCGGCCCTGCGGACCGTGCTCACGGACCCGTCGTACGCGGCCGCGGCTCAGGCCCTGCGCGCCGAGGTGGCCGCGATGCCGGACCCGGCCGCCGCGGTCGCCCGCCTGGAGGCGCTCACCGCGTGACGGGGTCCTGGTCCTGGTCACGGGCCCAGCGGCGCAGTTCGGCGGCGCCTTCGGCGATCTCGCGGCGCAGCAGCGGGTCGAGGTCGGTGCGGCGCAGCATCGCCTCGGCCGGCGCCAGGGCGCGCGGGGAGAACAGGGGGAACGCGAACCGGACCACCTTCAGCGCCCCGAGCAGGTAGCGGCCCTCGAGCATGGCGGGCACGTCGGCGAAGTACCGCTCGGCGTACGGGTCGGTGAGCGCCTCCTGGCCCGGCTGCCAGAACGCCTCGGCGTTGACCATGGCGAGGCGGGGGTTCGGGTCGTGGACGAGCACGTCCCAGGCCGCGGCCTTGGCCTCCGCGTCGGGGCGGGCGGCCCGGCAGGCGGCCGCGCGCTCGGCGCCCATGGCGCTGGGGTCGCGGCGCTCCTCGGCGGCGATCTCGTCGGGCGTGGCGTCACCCAGGGCGGCCAGGCGCAGCAGCAGCGACCAGCGCAGGTCGGCGTCGATCGCCAGGCCGTCCGGGGCGCCCGGACCGCCCGCGAGCCACGCGCGCAGCACCGGCGCGCCGGCCACGGTCGCCAGCGCCCGCGCGGTGGCCAGCTGGCGGCCCGAGCCCGGCGCCGCCGCCGACAGGGCCGCCGTGCACACCTCGGCCAGCGGCGCGAACGGGATCAGGCCGCGGCGGGCCAGGGCGTCGCGGGCGAAGGCCAGGACCTCGTCGAAGACACCCTCCTGGCGCTCCGCGGGCAGGGCCGCGGAGAGCAGGTTCAGCAGCTCCGACGGCGGGATCTCGCCGTCGCGCACGGCGTCGGTCACCGCGGCCCAGATCACCGCACGGGCCAGGGAGTCGTCCAGGTCGGGCAGGACCGCGGGCAGGGCCACGCGGCTGAGCGGGTCGAAGCGGACCTTCGCGTAGGTCTCGTCGCCGGCGTTGAGCAGCACGACCGTGCCGGCGGCCGCGGCGACGCCCGGCAGGAGCGCGCCGGGGCCGTCGATCGTGCAGGGCTCGCGGGTCACCGAGCCGTCCGAGGCGAACATCGCCACCGTCAGGCGGTGCGGGCGCAGCGGGCGGCCCGACTGTTTGATCCGCAGGCCGGGCTCGCCGCGGGACGGCACGGGGCGGAGGGTGTTCGCGCCGGTGCTGCGCAGCCACAGCTCGGCCCAGCCGGTGAGGTCGCGGCCGGCCGCCGAGCCGATCACGGCCAGGAAGTCCGTCAGGTCGGCGTTGGCGAACCGGTATGCCGAGAAGTACTTGCGCAGGCCCTCCAGGAAGACCTCGTCGCCCAGCGAGATCGCGAGCTGGCGCAGGGCCGCGGCGCCCTTGGCGTACGAGATGCCGTCGAAGTTCTGGAAGGCCACCGCCGTGTCCGTGACCCCCTCCGGGGCGACCGGGTGCGTCGACGGGCGCTCGTCGGCCAGCAGGCCCCACCGCTCGCGCCAGATCGCGAAGTCCGCCGGCGCGGACGGGTGCCGCCCGGTCTCGGCCGCGACCCGCCAGCCCATGAGCTCCGCGAACGCCTCGTTCAGCCACACGTCGTCCCACCAGCGCAGCGTCACCAGGTTGCCGAACCACATGTGGGCCATCTCGTGCGCCATCACCACGAAGCGCCGGTGCCGGTCGCTGTCGGTCGCGCCCGCGCGGAACAGGAACTCCTCGCGGTAGTTGACCAGGGCCGGGTTCTCGACCGCGCCGCCGCTGAACCCGGGCACGAAGGCCTGGTCGTACTTGCCGAACGGATACCGCACCCCGAACAGCTCGTGGTAGCGGTCGAAGGCCGCGGCCGTCGCGGCGAACAGCTCGTCGGCGTCGGCGTCGAGGCCGGCGGCGAGGCTGCGGCGGCACAGCAGGGCCAGGGGGATGCCGTCGTGCTCGCGCTCCAGCACGTGCCAGGGGCCGGCGACGAAGCTGAACAGGTAGGTGGACAGGGGCGGCGTCGGCTCGAACGCCCAGCGGCCGCCGGTGCGCGTCGCCACCGGCGCGTTGGCCCGGACCGTCCACTGTGGAGGGGCGAGGACCGTCAGGGTCATCGGCGCCTTGAGGTCGGGCTGGTCGAAGCACACGAACATGCGCGGGGCGTCGTCGAGCGGGGCCTGGCCGTAGAGGTACGTCTCGCCGTCCTCGGGGTCGGTGAAGCGCAGGATGCCCTCGCCGCTGGGGGAGTACCGCGCGGTGAACTCGGCCTCGAGCCGGTTCTCGGCGGCCAGCCCGGCCAGCGCCACGCGCCCGTCCGCGACCGGCGCCTCGCGGCCGTTCAGCGTCACGCGTACGTCCTGGGCCCCCTTGACCTCCGCGAAGCTCGCGGCCCCGGGCGAGGAGCAGGCGAAGTCGACGACCGTGCGCGAGGTGAACGCGTCCGGCTCGGTGAGGTCCAGCTCGATCGCGTAGGAGCGCACGGCGACGAGCCGGGCTCGCTCGATCGCCTCGCCGTGGGTCAGGCTCGTCATGATCCCGACGCTACCCGCTCGCCCGCCCGTCAACTCGGGCGGTTAGCTTCGGCCGCGTGGACGGCTACTGCGAGCGCCTCGGCCCGGGCCTGTGGGCCGAGCCCATGAACGCGGTGTCGAACGCGGCGTTCCTCGTCGCGTGCGCGGTGCTGCTCGTGCGGACCCGGCACCGGACCCTGCCGATCCTGCTCGGCGTCGTCGGGCTGTGCAGCCTCTCGTTCCACACCTTCGCCAACGGCTTCACCGCGGCGCTGGACTCGCTGTCGATCCTGGTGTTCGTCCTCGTCGCCGTCGTGCTACTCGCGAGGCACGGCCTCGGCGTGCGACCCGGGCGCGCGTGGCTGGCCGCGCCCGCGTTCGTGGCGTTCGCCGCCCTCGTCGACGTCCTGCTGGCTCGGGCGGGCCGGCAGTACGCCCTCGGCGGCTATCTGCCCGCCCTGCTCGGGCTCGCCGGGTTCGCCGTCGCCCTGCGCTCGCGGCCGCTGGCCGTCGCGGCGGGCGTCTTCGCCGTCTCGCTCACCCTGCGCACCCTGGACGAGCCCCTGTGCGGCGCGTTCCCGATCGGCCTGCACTGGGCCTGGCACTGCCTCAACGCCGTGGTCCTCTACCTCGTAGCCCGAGCTGTGAACAAACTTCGATCGGAGTTCGGCTCGTTGGCATCGGGCGGTCAGACGCGGACATAAGGGTCCACCTCATGACTGAAGGGCAATTCGGACGGCGGGCACTGCTCCAGGCCGCCGTCGCCGTCCCCGCCGTGGGAGCCGTCGTCACCACCACCGCGACCACCGCCGAGGCGGCCCCGCAGACGTCCGACCCGGGCGTGCCGAGGTTCGCGCTCGCCGTGCTGCCGGACACCCAGTACCTCTTCGACGAGGACAGCTCCCGCCCCGAGCCGCTGCGGGAGACCTTCGAGTACCTGCTGCGCGAGCGCGCCGACTCGAACATCGTGTTCATGGCCCACCTCGGCGACGTCACCGAGCACGGCAGCGAGCACGAGATCGGGCTCGCCTCGGACACGTTCAAGGCGCTGGACGGCCGGATGCCCTACAGCGTCCTGGCCGGCAACCACGACATCAACGGCTCCACCGACGACCAGCGCGGCGACTCCGCGTACCTGCGGGCGTTCGGGGCCGCGGCCAAGCGCTTCACGAAGATGCCGACCTTCGGCGGGGCGTCGCCGGACGGGTACAACAGCTTCCACACCCTCCGCGCGGCCGGCCGCCAGTGGCTCGTCCTCGCGCTGGACTGGCGGGTGTCGGACAAGGGCCTGGCGTGGGCGCAGGGCGTGCTCGACGCGCACCCGACGCTGCCGGTCGTGCTCACCACGCACGAGCTGGCCTGGTCCGAGGAGAACGGGCAGGCGCACCTGTCCGACTACGGCCAGCGGCTGTGGGACCGGTTCATCAAGCGCAACGACCAGATCTTCCTCACCCTCAACGGGCACTTCTGGCCGCCCGGGCGCACCGTGCTGCGCAACGACGCGGGCCACGACGTGCACGTGCACATCACGAACTACCAGGACCGGTACTACGGCGGCGCCGGCATGATCCGCCTCTACCGTTTCGACCTGGCCCGCGGCGTCATCGACGTGGAGACGTTCTCGCCGTGGTTCCTGCGGCGGGACCCGCACCAGCGCAACCCGCTGGAGGCGGAGACGATCGAGCTGACCGGGCCGGCCGACCGCTTCAGCCTGGAGATCGACTTCGCGGCCCGGTTCGCCGGCTTCGCGCCCGTCACGCCGCCCGCGCCCCGGCCCGCCGCGGCCGTCATCGGGCGGGACACGGCGGCGTACTGGCGCTTCGACCCCGCCGGGCTGCCGTCCGGCGGTCCGGCGGGCGCGGCGGTCGCCGACGGTACCGTCGTCAAGGACCTCACCGGCAAGGGCAACGACCTCGTCGTGCACCGGCTGCACGCCGGCGGCCCGGGCGCCCTGACGTGGTCGCCGGAGCATCACCTGGGCGCGCCGGCCCACGCGAGCCTGCGCTTCGACGGCGGCAAGTCCCCGGACCGCGGCGCGATCCTCGAGGCGGTCAGGTCCGCGCCGATCAACGCGCAGCGGTTCGAGCGCGGCTACACCATCGAGGCGTTCGTGAAGTTCCCGGACCCGTTCGAGGGCGACCACGCCTGGATGGGGATCCTCTCCTGGGAGGGGCGCAACGGCGACGCGGGCAAGACCAGCGGCTGGTCGCCCGAGGAGCCGACGTGCAGCCTGAACCTGTCGCCGGAGCGGTTCCTGCAGTTCGTCGTCTACCCCACCGACCGCGACGCCGACCCGACGTCGTGGAGCCACGCGCTGCCGGTGGGCCGCTGGATGCATCTCGCGGTGGTCAACGACTCGCGCAAGACGGTGGTGTACGTCGACGGCTCGCCGATCGCGCGTAACCCCACCCAGCCGTCGAAGGGCATCACGACGTTCGGCAAGCCGTTCGTGATCGGGGCGACCCAGTTCGCCGAGCAGTTCTCGCAGGGCTTCTACGGCTGGATCGGCGACGTGCGGATCACCGCGGCGGCGCTGCCGGTGCGGGACTTCCTGACCCGGTTCTGAGCGCCAGCCGGGCCGCGCCGAGCGCGGGGTCGTGCGCGGTGCCCACGGTGGTGCCGTGCACGACCCCGCGCTCAGCCAGTCGCGCCAGCACGCCGCGGCGCACCGGGGTGTCGGCGACGAGCAGGCCGCCGGCCAGCACCACCGGGGCGTCCGGCGCCTCCAGCTCGTCTAGGGTGGCGACCAGCCGCCGTGCGGCCTCGGTGGTGATCGCGGAGGCGTCCGGGTCGCCGGCGTCGGCGAGTTCGCAGACCACCGGCGCGAGGGCACCGAACGGGGGCAGCGCCTGGGCCCAGTGCACGAGGTCGTCCGCGGTCGCGGCCCCGGCGTGCGCGGCCACCCGGCGCGCGAGCGGTGCCTGCCATTGACGCGCCGCCAGCCGTACGGCCTGCAGCCCCAGCCACATCCCCGAGCCCTCGTCGCCGAGCAGCCAGCCCAGCCCGTCGGCGACCCGCGTGATCTCGAGGCCCTCGACCAGCGCGGCGACCGCGCCCGTCCCGGCGATGAGCACCGCGCCCGACGCCCAGTCCCCGCCCGCGGCGAAGGCCGTGACCGCGTCGCCCGCGATCGTCATCGGGCAGCGCAGGCCCAGCGCGTCCCACTCCGCCGCGAAGGCGGCCGCGATCGCGGGATCGGCCAGGGCGCTGGCCCCGGCGACGCCGACCACCCCAGAGGTCACCGTCGCCGGGGCCGGCCCGAGCGCGGCCCGCAGCGCCGACCCGATGGCGCGCGCGGCCGCCGGGCCGCCGGCGGCCGGGTTGCCGGGACCGGCGGACCCGCGCCCGAGCACGGCGCCCGTCTCGTCGACGACCACCGCCTTCGACGCCGTCCCGCCCGCGTCTACGCCGACCACCACGGACCGGACCACGACTGCCATGGCATCGATGGAAACATAGAAAATGCTTATTGACTAGAAGTTGAAGTGGTCGTAATTTTCATCGCCAAGGCGGAACGATGAAAAGGATGACCGGTGACGGGTGAGAGTGGCGGGCTGCTCGGGCGGCTCCGCATCGAGGGGCCGACGATGCCGGACGCCCTGGGGAAGATCGCCGAGACGATCCTCGGCGATCCCGAGACGGCGGCGCACGCGAGCATCGTCGACCTCGCGGAACGCTCGGGCACCTCGACGGCCACCGTCACGCGGTTCAGCCGGACGCTCGGCTTCAAGGGCTACGCGAACCTGCGGGTGGCGATCGCGACCGAGACGGGGCGGGCCGAACAGGCGCGCTGGGAGACCGACATCAGCGGGGACATCGCGCCGGGCGACCCGCTCGGCGACGTCCTCGGGGTGATCACCGCCGCGGACACCCGGGCGATCCAGGCGACCGCCGCGGGGCTGGACGTCGCCGCGGTCGAGCGGGTCGCGGAGGCCATCGCCGGCGCCGGGCGCGTCGAGATCTTCGGGTTCGGCTCCAGCGGTACCGCCGGCCGGGAGATGGCCTTCCGGCTCGAACGCATCCGGGTCCCGGTCTGGTACCGCTCCGACAGCCACACCGCGCTCACGAACGCGGCGCTGCTCGGGCCGGGCGACGTCGCGATCGGGCTGTCGCACTCCGGCCGCACCCGCGAGGTGATCGAGACCCTCGCCGAGGCCGCCGACCACGGGGCGACGACGATCGCGGTGACGTCCTTCGGGCGCTCCCCGCTGGCCGAGGTGGCCGACGTCGTGTTCACCACCTCGGTCCACGAGACCACCTTCCGGGTCGCGGCCCTCTCCGCGCTGCACTCGCAGCTGCTGGTCCTGGACCTCATCTACGTCGCGGTGGCGCAGCGCACCTACGAGCGCACCGCCGAGGCCCTCGAGCTCACCGTGCGCGCCGTCGACGCGCACCGGTTGCCCGACACGACCACCACCCGCAAGCGACCACGGAGGGACAAGCCGCTGTGACCATCAGAAGTGCCGACTACGTCGAGGTGATCCGCGCCGCGATCGACCGCGTCGGGACCACCCAGGGCGACAAGGTGGCGCACGCCGCCGACCTGATGACCGCGACGGTCCAGGCGGGCGGGGTGATCCAGGCGTTCGGCTGCGGGCACTCCGAGGCGCTCGCCATGGAGATCGCGGGCCGGGCCGGCGGACTCGTGCCCACCAGCCGCATCGCCCTGCGCGACATCGTGCTCTACGGCGGCGACCCGCTCAGCGCGCTGGCCGACCCCCAGCTCGAGCGCACCCCCGCCGTCGCCCACCGCCTCTACGACCTCGCCCCCGTCAAGCCCGACGACACGTTCGTCATCGCCTCCAACTCCGGCGTCAACGGCGCCGTGGTGGAGATGGCGCAACTGGTCAAGCAGCGGGGGCACGCCCTCATCGCGATCACGTCGCTCGAACACTCCGCCCGGGTGGACTCGCGGCACGAGAGCGGCCTGAAGCTCGGCGACCTCGCCGACGTGGTCCTCGACAACGGGGCCCCCTACGGCGACGCGTCGCTGCCGCTGCCCGGCGGCGGTGCCGTCGGCGCGGTCTCCTCGGTCACGGCGGCCCTGCTGGCCCAGCAGATCGTCATCGAAGTGGTGGCGCGCCTGCTGGCCGCCGGCGTCACGCCGCCGGTCTACCTGTCCGACAACGTGCCGGGCGGGCGGGAGCACAACGCAGCACTTGAGGCGCGGTACGCCGGGCGCATCCGGCGTACCGCTTAAAAGGAGAGCGAGCTCGAACATGGTCCAAGTCATGAACCCCTCACCTTCACTCCCAAACTACCCCAGCCGCAGATCCGTGCTGAAGGGTGCCGCCGGCGTCGCCATCGCCGCGCCCCTGCTCAGCGCCTGTGTCACCAGCGGGAGCAACGACGACAAGCCCGCGGCCAGCACGGGCGACAAGAGCGCCGACAACCCGCTCGGGGTCAAGGACGACGCCCCGCTCGAGGTCGTCATCTTCAAGGGCGGCTACGGCGACGACTACGCCAAGCACGCCGAGGACCTCTACAAGGGCAAGCACACCAAGGCGACGATCGACCACAAGGGCATCCAGAAGGTCGGCGAGGCGCTGCAGCCCCGGTTCGTCGCCAACACCCCGCCGGACGTCGTCGACAACACCGGCGCCGGCCGGCTCGACCTGGCCACGCTCGTCTCGGCCAAGCAGCTGTCGGACCTCACCGAGCTGCTCGACGCCCCGTCGTTCGACGACCCGGGCACGAAGGTGCGCGACACGCTGCTGCCCGGCGTCGTCGACGACGGCACCTTCGACAAGCAGGTCCTCACGCTGAACTTCACCTACACCGTGTGGGGCCTGTGGTACTCCAAGCCGCTGTTCGCGAGCAAGGGCTGGGCGTACCCGAAGACGTGGGACGAGATGCTCGCCCTGTGCGCCACGATCAAGGCGGCCGGCATCGCACCCTGGACCTACCAGGGCAAGTACCCGGAGTACATGAACGACCCGCTGCTCACCATGGCGGCCAAGATCGGCGGGGAGGCGCTGCTCAAGAGCGTCGACAACCTCGAGCCGAACGCGTGGAAGGCCGACGGGCTCAAGGCCGCCGCGGAGGCGTTCGCGGAGCTGGCCGCCAAGGGGTACATCATGAGCGGCTCCGAGGCCCTGTCCCACACCGAGTCGCAGGCCGCCTGGTGCCAGGGCAAGGCCGCGTTCATCCCCTGCGGCTCCTGGCTGGAGAGCGAGCAGAAGGGCGTCGCCCCCAACGGCTTCGACATGGTGATGGGCCCGGTGCCGTCCCGCACGGGCAGCGACAAGATGGGCGGGGCCGCGGTGCAGGCGGCGAGCTCCGAGTCCTACATCGTGCCGTCGAAGGCGAAGAACGTCGCCGGCGGGATGGAGTACCTGCGGATCCTGTTCTCCAAGCAGTCGGCGAAGAGCTTCGCGCAGTCGGCGGGCACGCTGCCGGCCGTGGCCGGGGCGACCGACGGGCTGACCCTGAGCAGCGGGCTCGGCTCGACGCGGGACGCGATCACGGCGGCGGGCAAGGAGGCGTTCAGCTTCAAGTTCCGCACCTGGTACGCCCCGCTGGCCAAGGCCGTCGACGACGCGACCGGCGAGCTGGTCAACAAGCGCGCCACCGCCGCCGAGTGGGCGGACCGGGTCCAGAAGGCCGCCGACGCGCTCGCGAAGGACTCCGGCGTCAAGAAGTACACCCGCTGATGAAGCACGGTCGGCTCCGGTTCCTCGTCGGTGCGCTCGTGCCCGCGCTGGTGCTGCACGTGCTGTTCGTGCTGTCCCCGTACGCGCAGGCGTTCTACCTGTCGCTCACCGACTGGACCGGCGTGGCCGGCGAGGCGCACTTCGTCGGGGCGGGCAACTACGCCCGCCTCGGCGGCGACTCCCTGTTCCTCGACGCGGTGCGCAACAACGCGATCATGCTCGTCGTGGTGCCCGTCGTGACCATCGGGCTCGGGCTGTTCCTGGCGAGCATGCTCCACCTCGGCGGGCGCGACGGGCGCCGGGGGATCGCGGGCACCCGCGTCTACCAGATCGTGTACTTCTTCCCGCAGCTGCTGTCGCTGGTCATCGTCGCCGTGCTGTGGCAGTTCATCTACAACCCGAACAACGGCCTGCTCAACGGGGCGCTGCGGGCGGCCGGACTCGGCTCGGCGGCGCGCAGCTGGCTGGCCGAGCCGAACCTGGCGCTGCCGGCCGTGATGGCCGTGCTGGTCTGGTCGTCGGCCGGGTTCTACATGGTGCTGTTCAGCGCGGCGATCGACTCGATCCCGAAGGAGCTCTTCGAGGCCGCGCTGCTCGACGGCGCGAGCGGCTGGGCGACGTTCCGCAAGGTGACGCTGCCCCTCGTGCGCGACACCGTGCAGGTCGCGTTCGTCTACCTCGGCATCGCGGCGCTCGACGGGTTCGCCGTCGTGCAGGTCATGACCGTGGGGCCGGGCGGGCCGGACGGGGCCACGGAGGTGATCGGGCTGTCGCTGTACCGCAACGCCTTCACCTACGGCAAGTTCGGCTACGCCTCGGCGATGGGGGTCGC
Organism: Dactylosporangium sp. NPDC000244; assembly: GCF_040300725.1. NCBI lineage: Bacteria > Bacillati > Actinomycetota > Actinomycetes > Micromonosporales > Micromonosporaceae > Dactylosporangium > Dactylosporangium sp. NPDC000244. The sequence goes on along the minus strand of NZ_JBEPEH010000020.1, from coordinate 148,484 downwards.
GCTGTTCTTCGCGACGCTGACGCTGGCGGTGCTCGCCCTGCGCGCGGGCCGCAAGGAAAGGGTCGAGCTGGCATGACTCTGGCTTCGTTGGAGCGCACCGCGCCGGTCTCCGCGCCGCCGCGCCCCGCTCGTCCCCGCGCCCGGGTCGGAGAGGTGCTGCCGCACATCGCGATGCTGTGCTGGGGCGTGGTGACCGCGCTGCCGCTGCTGTGGGCGGTGATGAGCTCCTTCAAGACGGACAACGACATCCTGAACGACCCGTGGTCGGTGCCGTCGCGCCCGCACTTCGAGAACTGGTCGCGCGCCTGGAACCAGGCCGACATCGGGCGGTACTTCCTCAACAGCCTCATCGTCGTGGGCGGCGCGCTGCTGCTGACGATGCTGCTGGGCGCGCTGGTGGCCTATGCCCTGGCGCGGTACGAGTTCCGGGGCAACCGCCTCATCTACTACACGTTCGTCGCGGCCATGTTCTTCCCCGTGTTCCTCGCGCTGGTGCCGCTGTTCTTCGTCGTGCAGCAGCTGCACCTGCTCGGCACCTACCAGGGGCTGATCCTGGTCTACGCGGCCTACGCGGTGCCGTTCACCGTCTTCTTCCTGCACGCGTTCTTCCGCACGCTGCCCAACGAGGTCGCCGAGGCCGCGTTCATGGACGGCTGCTCGCACGCGGGGGTGTTCTTCCGCGTGATGCTGCCGATGGCCCGGCCGGGCCTGGTCGCCGTCGGCATCTTCAATTTCCTCGGGCTCTGGAACCAGTACCTGCTGCCGCTGGTTCTCAACCCCGACCCGGACCGGTACGTCCTGGCGCAGGGATTGGCCTCCCTGTCGGTCAGCCAGGGCTACCGCAGCGACTGGAGCGGACTGTTCGCCGGCCTGACGATCGCCATGCTGCCGGTGCTCATCGCCTACGTCGCGTTCCAACGGCACATCCGCGCCGGAATGACCGCCGGCGCGGTCAAGTAACACACCCGTGATTGTGTGTGGGGAGGGCTCTATCCATGTCAATCGGTAAACGTCGATCTATCGCGATCGCGTCCGGCATCGCGTTGGCCGGCGCCGTCGGAGCGTTCGCGATCACCGCGGCGACCGTCGGCACCGCCAGTGCCGCCGCGAACAACTGCGGCTACCTGTTCGACGACTTCAACTACAGCTCGTCCTCGGACGCGTCGCTGACCGCCCACGGGTGGGTGCCGCGCACCTACTCCGGCGGCCCCGGCGTGCCCGGCGCCACCTGGTCGGCCAACAGCATCTCCTTCCCGACCAACGGCGGCCAGAAGGTCATGCAGCTCACCGCGTCCACGGACGGCACCGGCGGGGGCACCAACCAGGCCGAGCTGTACACCAGCCAGAAGCGCTACCTCGAGGGCACCTACGCCTCGCGCATCCGCTTCACCGACGCGCCGACGAGCGGCAACGACGGCGACCACATCAACGAGACGTTCTTCACCATCAGCCCGCTCAACGGCGACCTCGACCCCACCTACAGCGAGCTGGACTTCTCGGAGTACCTGCCCAATGGCGGCTGGGGCGAGACCGGCCCGATCAACTACCAGACGACCTGGTACACCTACCGCAACGACCCGTGGTACGCCGACAACGTGCACTCGGAGCAGCGCCAGAGCTTCGACGGCTGGCACGACCTCGTGGTCACCGTCTCCGGCGGGCACGTCATCTACTACATCGACGGCCAGCAGGTCGGCGACCACTCCGGCAAGTTCTACCCGCGCCAGACGATGACCATCAACTGGAACCTGTGGTTCATCGACACCGCGGCCCACTCCGGCGGCCTCTCGACCTACATCCAGCAGGTCGACTGGGTGCTGTACGCCAAGAACCAGGTCCTCACCCCGAGCCAGGCGACGGCACAGGCGGCCGCCTACCGCGGCGCGGGCAACGCGTTCACCGACACGGTGGACTCGTCCGGCCCGTGCGTGACGCCGACCGGCTCCGCGACTCCGTCTTCGTCGGCCTCGCCGTCGAAGTCCCCGTCGGCGTCACCGTCGCCGTCGACCTCCACGCCGCCGGCCACCAACTGCGCGTCCGCTCCTGAGTGGACGATCAGCGGCATCTACACGGCCGGCCAGACGGTCAAGCACGAGAAGAGCGCCAACGGCAACCCGAACGGCCCGGCGTCGGGCCAGGGTAAGCACCTGTGGCGCGCGAAGTGGTGGACGCAGGGCTCGGAGCCCGGCTGGACCGCCAACTGGGAAGACCTCGGCCACTGCTGAGTAGGCTCTCCCTGCTGCTCGGGCCGGCGCCCCTTCGCTTGGGGCGCCGGCCCTCTTACGTTCTGTCATGCTTGGATGGCTCTGCGAGTTGATCGATGTCCTGGATTTTTTGGCGTCGGGTAGCATTGAGCAATCGGAACAGCACGCGCGACCCGCGTCCATCTTCTGCAGCACACTGTGGGCGTGAGGACGATGGTGACCTTCCGTCTCTTCGGAGGTGGGGAGAACGGCTCGGCCGATGATGTGACCGCGCATCTTGGACTGCGGCCCAGTCATGTATCGCGGGACGGTCTGGGCTGGCTGTTGTGCAGCGCATCTGGTGCTGAGGACGGCGTCGAACTCGCCGTGCAGTTGCGGCGGCTGCTGGACATCCTCGAGCCGGTGACGGGCCGGCTCTGGGAGCTGGTGGGATCGGGATACGAGGCGAACTGGCTGTGCTACCTCGGCTCCCACGCGACCGAGCACGCGGCGGAGCTGGATCGCGACACGATGCGGCGCCTGCTCGGCCTGCCTGGGGATTTGTGGCTGGACGTCTACGACGAGGAGCCATCGGCGTGACGCTCGCGGACGGCGGCCCCTTGGGAGTCGCGATCGGGCACGACGGTGTTCATGGCCGGGCCGACGCCAGAGCCAGGAGCGCCCTCGTCCGGATGCGTTCGCTCCAGGCCTGCTCGGTCAAGCTAGCCGACGAGCGGCGTGCCACGTGCACGCTTCTCGGCAGTTCAGCGGGGCGGTCGCCATCATGACTGTGGACACAAGCGAAAACCGAAGAGCGAAAACCTCAAATTTCTAGAAGAGGGAAAAACAATAGGCCGGACGGATTCGAAGCGTTCCTGATCCCGGGGCGTTGCCGTGGTGGCCACCGTCGGGGTTGAAGGGCAGGGCCGCGGAGACAACGTCGGCCCGCAGCTCTCGGGCGTCGGCCCGGGTGCGCCCCGATGGCGCCAGATGCAGGCCGCGTCGATGTCGGCCGCGATGGGGATCTTGATCGAGGTCGGTCCGCCGTCAGGGTGCTCGTAGAAGCTGCGAACCGTGCGCTTAACGCTCGCCACTGCCGCTGCTCAGGATGCTCTTCAACGCCGACGGCGGCCGGCCACGGCAACACCTCAGGATCGGGAACCCCTCGGCAACCGTCCGACCTATTGTTTTTCCCTTTGGAAAATTCAAAGGCTTGTTGCTTTTGCTTTTGTTCTGACCTGGCGGCGCTGACATCGTGCGAGTCCGTTCGCGGGAGGGCCGCGGCGAGGTTGGCCGCAGCCGCGGCCAGGTGCATCACCTCGTCCGCGATGCGGTCAGAAACTGGCCGCATCTCGCCCTAGCCTCATCCGTGTGCGGATCTCATTGCGGGCGCTCAATCGGACCTACCTGCGGCGGCAGCTCCTCGACGGTGGCGGAGGCGGCGAAAGCCCCCGAAGCGCCGCCGAAGTAGTCGCGCACCTCGTGGCCGTGCAGGCCCAGGAGGTAGATGCGCCATATGTCGGGCTTTGGGCGCGGACAAGAGGATTCGCGCACAGCGGGCTGCAGGACGCGTTGTCCGGCAAGGGCGTCGTCCGGGGTGGGCTGCTCCGCGGCACGCAGCACATCGTCGCCGCCGAGGACTACCTCTGGCTCCGGCCGTTGGTCTCGCGCAGCATGGGCAACACCGGGCTCTCCGCGTTCCGGCGGCAGCTCGACGGGATCGAGCTCAGCGAGCTCGCCGCCGCCGCGCGGGAGGTGCTCGGCGGGCGGACCATGACCCGGCCGCAGCTCGCCAAGGCGCTCGCGGCCCGGTATCCGGGGCGGGAAACCATGGCGCTCGCCTGGGCCGCGCAGCACCAGCTCGCGCTCATCCACCCGCCGCCCACCGGGATGTGGCGACGGCGCGGGCACGTGCACGTCGCGCTGGCCGAGGAGTGGATCGGGGCGCCGCTGCAAGACGCGCGGGAGGGGCGGGTGCAGGAGCTGTTCCGGCGGTACCTCAAAGGATGCGGGCCCGCCACCGTCGCCGACTTCCAGAACTGGTCCGGGCTCCGGCGGGTCCGCGACGACATCGAGGGGATGCGCCGCTCGCTGCGCGTGTACCTCGCCGACGACGGGCGGGAGCTGTTCGACCTGCCCGACGCCGAGATCGCCGACGCGGACGAGCCGGCTCCCGTGCGGTTCCTGCCCGAGTTCGACAACCTCGTGCTCAGTCACGAGGACCGCGGCCGCATCGTCGCGAGCGCCGCCGACCGGGCCGTGATCTGCCCGGGGTACTCCGTCGTGCGCCCCACGTTCCTCGAGGACGGGTTCGTCGCCGGCACGTGGGAGGTCCGGGGCGAAACCCTGGCCGTGCAACCGTTCCGGCCACTGCTCGACCCCGCGGCGGTCTGCGCCGAGGCGGCGAGGCTGCTCGAGTTTCTGCAGCTTCCGGACGGTACGACCGTGAAGTTAGAAGAGCGTCAGGGGGCCGACCGGTAACGGCTCCGGCAGCGGGGGCAGGCCGGGAAGCAGCGCCGCGACGGCGGCGTGGAAGTCGCGGGCCAGCTGCGGTGCGTCCGCGTTGTCCGGCGTGTGGATGAAGAACGTCGGGGAGCGGCCCTCGCGCAGCCACGCGGCCGCCTGGCGGGCCCAGCCCTGCCAGCCGTCGACGGTCTGCTGCCGATCGTCGCGGCCCAGGTACCGCACGATCGGCCACGACGTGAGCGCCGCCGTCCGCCGGGGCAGCCGCGGCTTCTTCAGCCACGCGTCGCGCTCGGCGTCGCTCGTCGGCGCCGCGGCGAAGAACGCCGTGGTGTCGAACGGCACCCACTCGGCCCCGGCCGCGACGAGCATGTCCTCGAGCAGGGTCGCTGCCCCGGCGAAGAACGCGGGATGCCGGACCTCGACGGCGCAGCGATATCCGGACGGGAGCCGGCGCAGGAACGCGGCCAGCAGCGGCACGTCCGACGGGGCGAAGGACGCCGGCAGTTGTACCCACAGTGCGTGCACCCGCGCCCCGAGCGGCTCGATCGCGTCGAGGAAGCCGCGCAGCTCGTCGTCCGCGCCCGTCAGGCGGTGCTCGTGCGTGACGGGCCGGGGCAGCTTGAGCACCATACGGAACTCGGGGCCGGTCTGCTCGGCCCAGGTCCGCACCGTCTCGCGGGTCGGGGTCGCGTAGAAGGTGGTGTTGCCCTCGACGGCGTTGCACCAGCCCGCGTAGGCGCGCAGCCGCTCCCCGGCCGGCAGCGGGTGCTCGACGAACCGCCCCTGCCACGACTTGAGGCTCCACATGGCGCAGCCGACGTGCAACGCGGGCATGGTCACGCCGAACACCGTAGGCGATCCGGCCGGCTGGACGGAAACCTCAGGTCGCGCGGAAACCTCAGGCCAGGAGGGCGGCGAACTCGGGCCGTCCGAAGGCGGTGCCCGCGATGCCCCAGCCGCCCTCGGCCGCCTCGGTGAGCAGGACCCAGGTGCGCTGGGCCTGGCTCGGGTCGCGGCTCACCTCGGCGACGATCCGCGTCGCCTCCGCCACCAGCTCCCGCTGGCCGTCGCGGGTGAGGACGCCGGGCGGGGTCAGGACCTGCACGCGTACCGTCCGCGCCTGATCGGTCGCCGCCGTGTGCACGGCGGACGCGGGAAGGCGGTGCAGGTAGGCGCCGGTGTTGTTCGTGTGCGCGGGCCCGGGCTCGGCGACCCCCTCGGCGTGCAGCAGGGCCGCGGTGAGCCGGGCGGCGAGCTCGCGGTCGGAGCCGGCCGGGAACAGGTCCTCGGGTGCGTAGACGTCGATCATGGGCATGGCGAAGCGGCTCCTTGGGCAGAGGACTATGCTGATCGTCATAGAACGTAAATTATGCCAGTCGTCATAGTCAAGACGGCGTGAGCGGGGAGTTGCCGGTGGCGGGCGAGGTGCGGGGCAAGATGGTCGAGGGTGCGGCGCTGCTGCTGGCGAAGCAGGGGCTGCAGGCGACCTCGTTCTCGGAGGTGCTGAAGGCGACCGGCGCGCCCCGCGGGTCGATCTACCACCACTTCCCGGAGGGCAAGGACCAGCTCGTCGACGCGGCCCTCGACCTGGTCGCGGCGCGCATGCTCGACGGGCTCGCCCAGCAGGCGGGGCGCAGCGCGGAGGAGGTCACCGCGTACGTGATCGGGGCCTGGCGCTTCGTGCTGGAGCGCTCCGGCTTCGCGGCCGGCTGCGCGGTGCTCGCGGTCACTGTCGCCGCCGACTCGCCGGAGCTCCTGCAGCGGGCCGCCGCGATCTTCCGGGCCTGGCGCGAGCGGCTGACCGGCCTCTACGTGCGGGCGGGGTTCGACGAGGCCCGCGCGGCCCGGTTCGCGGCGGCCGTCATCGCCGCCACCGAGGGCGCGGTCGTCATGTGCCGGGCCGAGCGCAGCCTCGAACCGCTGGAGCTGGTCGGCGAGACGCTCCTGGAGCAGGCCCGCCGCACATGACGAGGCGCAGCCACGAGCCCCTGGGGCGGGCCCGCCGCACATGACGAGGCGCCCGCCGGGAAAACCCGGCGGGCGCCTCGGAACGAGCTGCCTTACTCGGCCGTGAACGTCACGTTGCGACGGCGGCGGATGGCGAAGACCAGCCCCGCACCGCCCGCGATCAGGGCCGCGCCCGTGCCGACCATCGGCAGCGTGCTCGACGAGCCGGTGACCGGCAGGCTCGGGCTCGGCGACACCGACGGCGGCGGCGGGGTGACGGACTTCGACGTCTCGGGCGTCGGCGACGGGGACTTCGACGGCGACTTCGAGGGCGACGGCGTGTGCTCCGTCGGCTTGCAGTCACCCTTGAGCTGCACGGGCCGGCTCGCGAAGGACTTGGTGTAACCGTCCGACCAGTGGGCGTCGACACTCAGGGTGAGGCTCTTGTTGGTGGTACCGGCGTACGTGGTGGTGAACGAGCTGCTGCTGCCGGGCTTGCCCTTCTCCTTCAAGCTGATGGCGGCGTGGGTCTCGCCCGTCTCGTTGATCTTGATGTTGGTCAGATCAACGGTCTTGTCGTAGTCGTTGCTGACCGTCCAGGTCACCGTATACGTGCCGTTGACACCGCAATCCGCCTTGCCAACCGGACCCGCGCTGTGCGCGCTGGCCGGGGTAGCGAAGAGGGTCGATAGGCCGACGGCGGCAGCCGCGGCGAAAGTGCCGACGGCAGCCTTCCTGAACAGCGAGTTTTTCACGTCGTCTCCTACGGGGCAGAACTTAGCGACGACACAACATAGTGCGGCTCGCCCCGTCGGCGACAGTCGTAAGGGCATAGAAATTCGCGAGTGGTACGGGTTTGTCCGGATTCTTCAAAAAAATAATGAAGATCTATGATCCTCTTAATCACTCGATGCGGTGAACCCGTTACAACATAAGGGCAAACGCCGAGCTGGCGGCCGTGATGGCCCTCCGTAATGGTGGCAGAACGCTAGGTGTATGCCACGACGGATCTCGATGGATGCGCGACCGAGTCGCGGTCGAGGACATGGCGGCGCTTCGATGCCGTCGGGCACGCCCGGGCCGGCGTTTGAGGGAAGTCTTAAGTCGGCGCCCGACGGTCACGCAAAGTAGTCGTCGAGGGCGCCGGGTGGGCCGGAATAGGATCGCGCCGGTGGAGACGGCGCAGATCCTGCAGCACGCGTCGCTGCTCACCCTCCCGCAGCTCCAGGTCGCCGAGATCCTGTCCCTGCGCGCCGAGGGCACGCGGCGCCGGGATCTGGCGCGGGCGCTCGGCGTCGAGCCCGGCGACCCGCGGCTCGAGGCCGCGCTGCACGCCCTGCGCGAGCGCGGGCTCGCGTGGCCGGACGGCGAGTGGATCCGCACCGTCGAACTGCACAAGGTCCTCGCCAACAGCTACGGGTTCGGGCGGGCCGCCGCGCACGAGATGACGTACCTCCCGCTGGAACAACTGCAGCGCGTCGCCCACGAGCTCGGCGTGCTCGGAGGGCCCAGCGGGCGCGACCACGCGCAGCTCGTCCGGGCCATCGGCGCCGCGCTCGCCGACCCGGACTTCGTGCGCGAGCAGTTCCGGCTCGCCCCGAAGGCGGCCCAGGACATCCTGCGCGACCTCGCCGCCGGGGAGCCGTTCTACGCCGACCCGCACGCCCTGCTCGCGCTGCGCACCAACCGCCGGGGCACCCCGCTGCGCTTCGCCGTCGACCGGGGACTGCTCATCTTCAACGGGTACTACGGCGCCGCTCTCTCCATGCCCAGCGAGGTCGGGGCCGCGCTGCGCCCCGGGTTCCGGGCGGACTTCGACACCACCCCGCCCGCACCGGCATCGGTCGCGATCAGCCCCGAGGCCGTCGACCGGTCCGGGGCGGCCGCGGCCGGGGCGGCCCTCGCGTCCGTCGTCACGCTGCTGGAGGAGTGCGGCCGGACCCCGGTGCCGATCCTCAAGGCGGGCGGGATCGGGCTGCGCGAGGTACGCAAGCTGGCCCGGCTCATCGACTCCGACGAGGAGGGCGTGCGGTTCTGGCTCACCGTCGCCGGCATGAACGGGCTGATCGGCATCGCCGCTGACCGGGTCGCGCCGTCGGCCGAGTTCGACGCCTGGCTCAAGCTCGACCCGGCCGAGCGGTTCGCGTGGCTGCTCGAGGGCTGGCTGCGGATGCCGGCCGCGCCGCTGCTGCTCGACGGCCGCCCCGCGCTGGTCGGCAGCGAGCACGACGAGAGCAGCGCCGTGCTGCGGGTGACCCTCGCCGCCGTGCTCACCTCGCTCCCGCCCGGGCGCGGGGCGGCCGGGCTGGACGGGCTGGCCGCGATGCTGGCCTACCTGCGGCCGCTGGTCGCCGGCGATGCCGATGAGGTCGTACCGCTGGCCGCCGCCCTCTGGCGCGAATGCGAGCTCATCGGCGTGGGCGCGCACTACGCCCCGACGTCGCTCGGGCACGCGCTCGCGTCCGGCGACGGCGAGCGGATGGCCGGGGTCCTGCGCGACTTCCTGCCGGCGGCCGAGGAGACGGTACTGCTGCAGAGCGACCTGACCGCGATCGCCACCGGCACCCCGTCCGCATCGCTGAGCGCCCTGCTGGACCTGGCCGCCGAGCGCGAGTCCCGGGGCGGCGGCTCCACGTGGCGGTTCACGGAGGCCTCGGTGCGCCGCGCGTTCGACGCCGGCGCCGGCGCCGGCGAGCTCATCGCGCGCATCCGCGCGGCGGCGGCCGGCGGGCGGGTGCCGCAGCCGCTGGAGTACCTGGTCGCCGACCTCGGCCGCCGGCACGGCAACGTGCGGGTGCGCACGGTCGGCTGCGTGCTGCGCAGCGACGACACCGCGCTGCTGGGCGAGATCATGCGCGTGCGCAGCCTGGCGCGGCTGGAGCTGGCCGAGCTGGCCCCGACCGTGCTGTCGAGCGCCCTGGGCCCCGCGGAGACCCTGGCCGCCCTGCGCCAGGCCGGCTACGTGCCGGCGGCCGAGAACGCCGACGGCACCATCGCCTTCGAGCGCCCGGCCCGGCACCGGGCTAGAGGGACCGATCCAGAAAGCTGATCACCGCCCGCGTCAGGGCGATGCGCCGATCCGAGAAGGCGTGGTCGGACGGCAGCAGCATCGTCTCGCAGCGCTCGATGCCGGCGTAGGCGCGCACCAGCGGGTCGTGGTGCAGGGCCGGTGGCGCGACGGTGTCGTCCTGCGCCGCGACGAGCAGCACCGGGCGGTCCGCGAGCCGGGGCGCGAGGCTCGCCAGGCGCCACGACGGGCCGTTGGCGCGCATCTCCTCGAACAGCGCGTCGCCGCTGGTGCCCCGCAACGGCAGCGGGTCGGAGGCGAACATGGCGCGGGTCTGCTCCAGTACGCCTTCCGGCTCCTGGGAAACGGCCCCGAGGTCGTAGGCGGCCAGGGCCGCGACCGCGCGCACCGACGCATCGCCGGCCGCCGTGTGCAGGGCCGCGAAGCCGCCGACGCTGTGCCCGACCACCGCGACGCGACCGGGGTCCAGCGACGGGTCGAGCCCGGGGGCGGCCGCGGCCGTGCGGGCGGCGTCGGCGAGGACGTTCGACCAGGAGTACGCGCCGCCGACGCCCCACGAGCCGCGGTAGTGCACGACCAGCGCGGCGTATCCGGCCCGCCGCAGCGCCTGCGCGAGGTCGAAGTTGCGCTCGTTGCCGGGGAAGCCGTGCAGCACCACGACGACCGGGTGCGGCCCGGGCCCGGCCGGGAGGTGCAGGACGCCCAGCAGCGGCACGCCGGCGCTGTCGAAGCGCACCTCGGGCGTGCGGGCGCGGGGGAGCAGGGCCGGGTCGGGGTCGGTCAGCCAGCGATCATCCATGCGGATGTTGTACCGTGCGTGCGCGCCCGGCGGGGAGGAGAATTCGAGCATGACCGCGAAGCCAGTGAACCTGACCGAGGCGCTCCAGTCGTTCACCGAGGTCTACAGCCCGCGGATCGTCGCGCGGATGAACGACTACGACGTCCGGGTCGCCCACACGCGCGGCGAGCACGTGTGGCACACGCACGCCGACACCGACGAGTTCTTCCTCGTGCTCGACGGGCGGTTCGACATCGCCATCCGCGAGGCGGACGGCCACGAGCACACCGTCGTGCTGCATCCGGGCGACACGTATGTCGTGCCGCGCGGTACCGAACACAAACCGTCGTCGCCGGGCGGCTCCATCCTCATGTTCGAGCCGACCGGGACGCTCACGACCGGCGATGCCGTCGCAGGCGAGATCCCCGCACACGTCGACAGCACCGCCGGGCACGATCTGGTCTAGTGCGCGACCGGGCAGCCATTCGTCAGGCGGCCCAGGAACGCGTTCGGGTCGTAGTAGTGCTCGACCTCGAGCAGCTTCAGGTCGTCGTTCACCTTGGCGACGCTGATGCCGAACATTTCCACGGTCTCGCCGGTCGGCTGGAAACCGTGGTATTCGCCGGTGAAGGCGCCCCAGTGGCGCCACTTGAACGTGACGACCGGGGGCGGGCTCAGGACCTCGAGGACTTCCCAGTAGAAACCGCCCGGGAACGCCTTGTGGAAGATGTGGTGCGAGGATTCGAACGATTCCTGGCCCGACTTGTAGAAGGCGCTGTCACCGATCAGGATGTTGTAGCTGCCGATGTCGGCGATGTCCTGCGCGCTGGCCCACGCCCCACCGTTGACGTTGGTGCGGAAGTGCTCCGTCACCATCGACACCCAGGTCGCGGGGTCCTTCTTGTGCGAGACCTCCATCTCGAAGACCTGCACGATGCTCTCGACGACCGCCTCGAGCGAGTCGGGCGCGAATTGGTGGGTGCGCTGGCCCGGCATCACCGTGTGGGAAAGGTGGTAGTCGGGGGTTCCCTCGCGCCAGTCGTCCGGGTTCGCGGCTTCCACGACGGCCGAACGACCCTGTAACCACAGGGGGGTTTCGGTCACGCTGACGTCCCTTCGCGGTATGTGACGGGGAAGTGATCGCCTGCGATCGTGGGCTAACGCATTGCCGTGCGTCAACCCCGTTGAGTAAATGCGCTGGACAATCCAAGTAAGATCACCGGCATCAATGTTAATTCCGTGTTTCCTCTGGTGGCGCGAGGCGGTCGAAGCGATTCCGGACCCGCCCGCGAGGATTTCCCGGACGGTCCGGCCCGGCGCTAGCTCGACGCCAGGCGCTGCTCCACAGTGGCGACCTTCGACTCCAGGCGGCCCACCGGGCCGTCGCGCCAGTCGACCTTGATCACGGTGCTGGTGCGCGGGGCCGAGGCCTGCACGACCGCCACCGCCGCCTGCACGACCGCCATCACCTCCTCCCACGTCGAGCCCTCCACCGTGGTGAACATGGCATCCGTCCGGTTCGGCAGCCCCGAGGCCCGGACCACTCGGACCGCCTCGGCGACGAGGGAACCCACGTCCTCCCCGAGCCCGAGCGGCGTGACACTGAACGCGACAAGCACAGACATGCACTCGACGCTAACCTGGGCAACCGTGCGACTGCTGATCACCAACGACGACGGCATCGGGGCGCCCGGAATCAGGGCGCTGGCCGAGGCCGTCGCGCGGGACGGGCACGACGTCACCGTCGCCGCGCCGCAGACCGAGTTCAGTGGGGCGGGGGCGGCGCTCACCGCCGTCACCGAGCAGGGGCGGCTCGTCCTCGAGCCGGTCGAGTTCGACGGGATCACGGCGTTCGCGGTGGCGGCCTCGCCCGCGTACATCGCGGTGCTCGCGGCCCTCGGCGTCTTCGGCCCGCCCCCCGACATCCTGCTCAGCGGCATCAACCAGGGCGCCAACGTCGGCCACGCGATCCTGCACTCCGGCACCGTGGGCGCCGCGCTCACGGCCGCGAACGAGGGCATCCGCGCGCTCGCGGTCTCCCTCGACGTGCCCACGGCGCTGCCCCACGAGGATCGGGCGGTGCCGGTGGTCGAGCAGCACTGGCCGACGGCCGGGGCGCTCGCCGCGCGGCTGCTGCCGCGGCTGGCGGCCGCCCCCGCTGCCACGGTGCTGAACCTCAACGCGCCGAACCTGCCGCCGCCGTCGCTCAAGGGGCTGCGGCGCGCGGCCCCGGCGCCGTTCGGGCAGGTCCGGATGGCGGTGGCGGAGGCGGCGCAGGACTTCGCGCGGATCATCGTCGAGGTCCGCGAGGAGCCGGCGCCGCCCGGCACCGATCTGGCGCTGCTGGCCGAGGGGTACGCGACCGTGACCGCGCTGCGGCCGCCGTCGGAGGACCTCGATCCACTCGTGGTGGGCGGCGGCCTATTCGTTGTGGAGGACCTCGGCGATGGGCAGCCGCGCGGCGGTGCGTGAGGGCAGCAGCGCGCCGAGGACCGCGATCGCCACGCCGGCCAGGGCCATCAGGGCCAGCGCGCCCGGGTTCCAGACGTGGAACATGGCCGCCGGGAGGTCGATCTTCGCCGTGCGGCCCACCATCGGCAGGATCAGGCGGTGCGCGGCGATGCCGGCCGGGATGCCCGCGACCGCGACGAGCAGGCCCAGCACCGCCATCGACGTGACCATCATGGCCACCACCTGCCGGGGCGTCATGCCGATCGACTTGAGCATGCCGAGGTCCCGGCGGCGTTCGCGGACGTTGAGCAGCACCGTGTTGAAGACGCTCAGCGCGGCCACGGTGCCGATCATCAGCGAGAACACGACCGAGATGGTGACCACCGAGACGGTGTAGGTGTTGCCGAGACCGCTCACCGCGGACCAGGCGTAGAGCCCGGGGTCGGCGGCGCGCACGGAGGCGAGGTACGACTCCACACTCGTCCCGGGCTGGACGCGCACGGAGTACATGACCTCGTGGTTCACCAGGTGGTACGACGGTGCGATGGCGGTGAAGACGGACCAGTCGGCGAAGAGGTCCCCGCCGGCGATGCCGGCCTCCATGGTGCGGCCCACGATCGTGACGGGGGCCTCGCGGCCGTCGTAGGTGAGCCGGATCGTGTCCCCGACGCGCAGGCCGAGGTTTTTCAGGGCCTTCGACGCGGCGACCACCTCGCCCGGGGCGGCCATCCAGCGGCCCTCGGTGAGCTCGGCCTGGTAGCCGAGCGTGGTCGCGTCGCCGCGCAGGAAGTCGACCTGCACCGGGTCGCGGTGCCCGGCGACGGTGAGGGGCAGCGTGAGGTCGGCGGTGACGTACACGGTGCCGGGCAGCCCGCGCAGGAGCGCCTCCACCTGCGGGTCGGTCCTGTCCGTGGAGACGCGGCCGAAGTCGGGGTTGCTCGGGCGGACCTGGGCCTGCACCGCGTCCGCGCGGTCCACGGCGTCGCCGAAGCGGATCACCGACGTGGCGAGGCCGCCGGCGAACGTGACCGTGGTGACCCCGAGCAGCAGCGCGGCCATGGTGAGCGCGGTGCGGCCGGGCCGGGCGAAGGGCAGGCCGAGGCCGAGGCTGACCGCGCGGGGCAGGCGGGTGCCGGACAGCGCCCGCTGCACCCGCAGGCCGCGGCCCGCCTTCGGGGCGGAGCCGGCGCTGATGGCCTCGGCGGCGGAGAGCCGGTGGGCGAGCCGGGCCGGCACCAGCGCGACGAGCGCGACCAGGACGGGCACGCCGAGGGCGCCGGTGAGGGGCACCCACAGGCCGGTGTCGACCCGCGCGCCGAAGCCGAGGCCCTGGAACGCGCCGGCCAGCAGCGGCCGCGCGGCGACAGTGCCGAGCGCGGTGCCGAGGACGGCGCCGGCGGCGGACGGTACCGACACCATGACGAGATACACGAGGACCACCTGGCGCGGGGTGAAGCCGATCGCCTTGAGCACGCCGATGTGCCGGAAGCCCGAGATGACCGCGCCGCTGACCACGTTGGCCACGATCAGCACGGCGACCACGAGGCCGAGCACGCCGAAGACGACCAGGAAGGGCAGCATCGTGCCCGGGCCGGCCGCGACCTCGGCCTTGCGGGTGAGGTACGACTGCGTCCCGGTGAGCCCGTCGCGCGGCACGGACGCGATCGCCGCGTCGACCTCGGCCCGGTCGGCCGCGTGCCGGAAGCGGTAGAGGACCTGGGATCCGGACGGGCCGAGCGCGGCCATCGTCGCGGGGGAGACCCAGGCGTCGGCGGTGTTGCCGAGGCTGTACGCCACCCCGACGATCGTCAGGACGGGCCTGCCGGGCACGGAGACCTTCTTGCCGAGGATGTCGCCGCCGAAGCGGTCGGCGTCGGCCCGGTCCGGCGGCGGCTGCGCGGTGACGACGATCTCGTCGGCGCCGGTGGCCCAGCGGCCCACCCACACGTCGACGCGGTCGACGGGCCCGGCCGGGTCGGCGCGCCCGACGACGGTCAGCGGCCCGGTCGCCCAGATCGGCCCGCCGTCGGCCGGCACGTCGAGCACCACCTCGGGGAAGGGGCCGGCGACCGCCTCGACGCCGGGGGCGCTCGTCGCCGGGTTCTGGGTGTCGTACGTCGCGATGACGTGCGCCCCCCGCTGATGCGCGAACGCGCGGTCGAACGGGCCCGTGGACGCGTCGAGCAGCCCGAGCGCGACCACGATCGTGGCCGTCGAGCACAGCACCACGAGCCCGATCACGAAGGTCTGCATCCTCCGCCGCCGCACGGCGGCTCGCGCGGCCCGCCACACCGCACTCATGCCACCACCCTGCCGTCGGCGAGTTCGACCACCCGGCTCGCGCAGCGCTCGGCCATCGCCGTGTCGTGCGTGACCAGCAGCAGCGTCTGCCCGATCTGGTTGAGGTCCAGCAGCAGGTCCATCACCTGCTCGCCGGCCCGGCTGTCGAGCGCCCCCGTCGGCTCGTCGGCCAGCAGCAGCGCCGGGCGGTTCATGAGCGCCCGGGCGACCGCGACCCGCTGCCGCTCGCCGCCGCTGAGCGAGGCCGGGTAGGCGTTGCGCCGGTCGGCGATTCCGAGCTCGTCGAACAGCTCCAGGGCGCGCCGCCGGGCCTGCGCGGCGCGGATGCCCATGAGCTGCGCGGCCAGGGCCACGTTGTCCAGCGCCGAGAGGTCGTCGAGCAGGTTGAAGAACTGGAACACCATGCCGATGCGGCGCCGGCGGAACAGCGCCAGCCCCGTCTCGCTCAGCGCCCCCAGGTCCTCGTCGTGCACCTCGACCCGCCCCGCCGTCGGCCGGTCGAGCCCGGCGATCATGTTCAGCAGCGTCGACTTGCCGCAGCCCGAGGGGCCCATGACCGCGACCGCCTCGCCGCCCTCGACGCTGAGCGAGACCCCGTCGAGGGCGGTCGTGCCGCCGAACTCCTTGCGCACCCCGTCCAGGCGCACCACCGTCGTCATGCCACGACGCTATTTCGGGTGTACCGCCCGTGACGTCCGCAGCCGGATGCAACCCGCCGCCCGGGGTCATCCTGGGGATGTACGCCGGTGCTCCCCAGGTCCGATGCGCGCCCGGGCGCGGGTCTGGCATCGTGACAAGGGTGACCGTCCTCGCCGTTGTGCTGCTCACGGCGTTCGTGGCCGCCGCGGCGGCGGCGGTGGCGCTGGGCTTCGCGGCCGCGCAGGCCCGGCGGCGGCACCGGCGGGCGCTGGACGAGCGGGGCTGGCTGCTCGAGCGCGAGCGGCAGGCGGCGGCGAGCGGGGCCGTCGCGGCCGAGCGGGCCCGGATCGCCCGCGAGCTGCACGACATCGTGAGCCACAACGTGAGCGTGATGGTGGTGCAGGCCGGGGCCGCGCGCGAGGTCCTGGCCGCCTCGGCCGCCGACGTCCCGCCCGACGTGGCCGGCGCGCTGGCCGCGGTGGAGGGAGCCGGCCGCGACGCGCTCAAGGAGCTGCGGCACCTGCTGGGCCTGCTCGCCCCCACGGCCGACGGGTCCGAGGAGCACTTCGAGCCGCAGCCCGGCCTCGACGGGCTGAGCCGGCTCGTGGACCGGATCGCGTTCGCCGGGCTGCCGGTCGACGTGTTCGTCAACGGGGAGCCGCGGCCGCTGCCGGCCGGGATCGACACCACGGCGTACCGGATCATTCAGGAGGCGCTCACCAACGCGCTCAAGCACGGGGAGGCGGATCGGGCGGAGGTCTGCGTGCGGTACTCCGAACGCTCCCTGCGCATCGAGGTCCTCAACACCGGACCCGCCCGGCCCGCGCGCCGCACCCCGCCCGTCGGCACCGGCCGGGGCCTGCTCGGCCTGCGGGAGCGGATCGCGGTGTACGGCGGCGACTTCGACGCCCGGCGGCGCTTCGGCGGCGGCTTCCGGGTCCGCGCCCGCATCCCCCTGGACGCGGCATGAGCGGTCCGGGAGTTTTGATTGTCGACGACCAGGCGCTGGTCCGCACCGGCTTCCGCATGATCCTCAACGCGCGCGGCGTGGACGTGGTCGGCGAGGCGGCCGACGGCGTCGAGGCGGTCTCCGCGGCCGACCGCCTGCGCCCCGACGTGATCCTCATGGACATCCGCATGCCCAACCTCGACGGCCTGGCCGCGACCCGCCAGATCGTCGAGCGGCAGCCGAGGTGCCGGATCATCATGCTCACGACGTTCGACCTGGACCGGTACGTGTACGCGGCCCTGGCCGCCGGCGCGAGCGGCTTCCTGCTCAAGGACGTGACGCCGGAGCACCTGGCCAACGCGGTCCGCCTCGTGGACACCGGCGACGCCCTCCTGGCCCCGTCGATCACGCGCCGCCTGGTCGAGCGCTTCGCCGCCGAGTCGCGGCCGCCGCCCCTGCACCGCGACCTGACCCCCCTCACGCCGCGCGAGCTCGAGGTCCTGACCCTCATGGGCCAGGGCCGGTCCAACGCCGAGCTGGCCGCGGCCCTGACCCTGAGCGAGGCGACGGTGAAGACCCATGTGGCGCGGATCTTCACCAAGCTGAACCTGCGCGACCGGGCGCAGGCGGTCGTGCTGGCGTACGAGACCGGGCTCGTCCGCCCCTCCTCAGACGGGCTCTGACCGGATCATCCGCACGAGCGCCCGCAGCCCGGCGAGCAGATCCTGATGATCGCTGATCCCGTCGACGGCCGAGTCGATGCGCCGCACCATCCGCTCGATCGACTGCCGCAGCTGGTCATCCCGCTCCCGAGCCCCATTCCGGTCCTCGTCGGCGACGCGATGCTGCTCGTCGGCCTGCCGCTGCAGCGACTGCACCAGCTCCTGCAGCTCGGCAACGTCCCGCCGCAGCGTGACGACGTCCTCGCGCGGATGCGTGACCTCGCGGGTCATGACGGTGATGCGCTGGTGGAGGTGCGAGAAGTACGCCCCGGCCGGCCGCATCAGGGTGGACAGCAGGAAGAACCCGGCGACGTAGTACCCGACCGCCCGCCCGGTGACGAATCCCGCCACGGCCGCGACGACCGCCGTCCCGACGTGCCCGGCGACGGCGAACCCGAGCATGCGCCGGGCGATCCGCCGCGCCTCGGCCTCGTGGCCGTCCTTGACCGCGATGCCCCGGTCCCGCGACTCGGCCGCCTCGGCAACGACTTGACGCGCCCCGAAGTAGAGGTTCCAGGGCGCGGACACGAGCACGAGCGTCCAGGTGAGCGCCGCGAACGCCGCGCCCACCGTCCACAACAGCTCACCGGTGACCCCGGCGAGACGCCCGAGCCACGCGAACAGCAACACACACGCGGCCCCGACGACCACGACCGACCACCATTTACTCCCACGCATACGCTGCATCATTCGGTACCGATGGATGCCGCGAATCCGCCGCCGTACTCACCTTCGGCTGAGTAGCCGCGCGACTAGAGTGACGTCGTGGACGAGCTGCCGATCGCTGAGTTCGGGTTTCCCGGGGAGTTGCGCGACAAGCTGGTCGCGGCCGTGCTCGACGGCAGCAAGACGACCACGACCGGCCTGCTGCAGGACTACGAGCTCGACCAGGAGCCGTTGCCGGTCGTCGGCCGGCGGGCCGCGGTCGTCGACTCGGCCGGGCGGCGCGTCGGGGTCATCGAGGTCGTCGAGGTCCGCGTGGCCCGGCTCGGCGACGTCGACCTCGCGCACGCCGTCGACGAGGGGGAGGGGGACGCCACCGTCGCGCAGTGGCGGGAGACGCACGAGCGCTTCTGGCACGGCCCGGAGTACCGGGGCTGGCTGGGCGACCCCGCGTTCACCGTCGACGACGACACGCGCGCGGTGTTGCAGCGCTTCCGGCTCGTGCCCTAGACCCCGGGCGTGTCGGTCGACCCGGTCACGGCCCGGACGGTCGCGTCCGCCACGGCGGGAACCGCGTCCGTCTCCAGCCCGCCGACCGAGATGCGAATCGCGGGCGGCGTGGCGATGCGGTACAGCGCGCCGGGCGCCACCGCAAACCCGGCCTCCCGCAGCCGCGCCACCGCGGTCGTCTCGTCCGGCACCGACACCCAGACGTTGAGCCCCGTGCGGCCGGTGACCGTCTGGCCTCTGGCCCGCAGCGCTTCCACGAGGCCGATTCGGCGGGTTTCGTACTCTTCTTTCGCCGTCGCCACCGTCCCCGCCACGACCGGGTCGGACCACAGATCGGCGACGAGCCGCTGAAGGAGCAGCGACACCCACCCGGTGCCGACGCGCTGCCGCCCGACGAGCCGCCCGATGCTGGTGGCGTCCCCGGCGACCACGGCGAGCCGGAGGTCGGGCCCATAGGACTTGCTGACCGACCGTACGAATCCCCACGCCCCCGTAGCCCCGGCCAGCGGATGCAGCGCGTCGACGGAGAGCTCCCCGGCATGGTCGTCCTCGATCACGAGCACGTCGGGGTGCCGGGCGAGCACGGCACGAAGCCCCGCGGCCCGGTCCGCGGTGACGCTGGCCCCGGTGGGATTGTGCGCGCGGCTCGTCACCACGAACGCGCGAGCCCCAGCGCGCAGCGCGTCCGCGAGCCGCCGAGGGTCCGGCCCGTCCTCGTCAACGGGCACCGGCACCACCCGCAACCCAAGCGCGGCCACGAGATCGAGCAGGTTGGCCCACCCGGGATCCTCGACGGCGACGCGGTCACCGGGCAGCAGATGCGCATTGAGCAGCCGCTCGATCCCGTCGAGCGCACCCCCGACCACGGCCAGTTCACTCGCGTCGACCCCGTCACGCTCGAGCCTCTCCCTGGCCGCGGCGCGCAACGGCGGATGCACGGTCCCGGCGGCGTACCCGGTAGACGTCCCCGCCGCGGCGGCACGCGCGAGGGCCGGCCCGAGGTCGGGCAGCAGCCGGGGATCGGGCGCCCCGGTGGCCAGATCGAGCACGCCGTCGGGCACTTCGAGCCGAAACTGCCCCCGCGCCGGCGCAACGGCGGGCCGGGGCCGCACCCGAGTACCTTGCCGCCCCGCCGACTCGGCAATACCGCGCTGTCGCAACGCCTGATACGCGGCGGCGACGGTCGCGGGACTGACCCCGAGCTGCGTGGCCGCGGCGCGAATCGGCGGGAGCGGGTCGCCGGCCTGCAGGCTGCCGGAGCGCACACCGGCTTCGACGGCGGCGGAGATTTCGCTCGCCGTACGCCCGGCCAGCGCAAAGCCCACGGTCACGCCCCGACCCTATAGCCCACCAGACCGGGGGAGACGCTGGACTTCGTCGGCGATCGCACGACGTATGAGTTCCGGGTGGGCTCTGCTGACACCTACGACGTGAGCTGCACCGTCCATCACGCGGAGCGGCTGGTCCACCTCACGGTGCACGCCGTCCCTCTGTCGCGCTGATCAGGGATTACTCGGCGGCAGAAAGCGCATGGCGGCGGCGCGGGAGAGGCGCTGGATGCAGCGAGATCGTGTGGTCCGCGGGAATTCGTTGCGCTGGCCGCGTCCAACTCGAACTCGAAGACCACTACGAGCGAGTGGGGGTCTGGGAACTGGCCAGCGAAGCTAGGCCAGTGGCTGCGTAGCAGCCATGGGGGGTGCGGGGTGGGAACCCCCCGCCCCGCGCGTCAGCGCGGAGAAATACTGTGCCCCCGGCAGGATTCGAACCTGCGCCCCCGCCTCCGGAGGGCGGTGCTCTATCCCCTGAGCTACGGGGGCCTTGCGACCTCGAACAGACTAGCAGAACCCCCACCCGCCCCACGAACTGGTTCCCCTGCGTTGCGTGGGACGGGTGACAAAGGGCGGAACTACGAGGACAGCGGCTGCGCGCCGAGGTCCTTGAGCTTCTCCGTCAGCTGCGAGATGTCGTACGACTGGGAGACGCGGATCTTCTCGGCGGCGTCACGCACCTCGGGGTCTGAGGCGTCCTTGGCGGCGATCTCCGCCATGTGGATGCCGCCCAGGTGGTGGCGCAGCATGAGCTGGCACCAGAGGGTGTCGAAGTCCTTGCCCTGGGAGGACTTGAGCTTCTTCAGCTCGGCGTCCGAGGCCATGCCGGGCATGCGGCCGTCCGACTGCAGGGTGTTCATCCCCGACGGCATCCACGCCATGGGGCGGTTGGACGACGTGGGGGAGAGGTGCCACTCCGTCAGCCAAGTTTGCATCTGGCCGATCTGCCACTGCTGGCTCGCTGCGATGTCGTACCCCAGGTTGCGGATGTCGTCGGTGGTGCCGAGACGGTACGCGAACATCCCCATCTCGACCGCCTGCGCGTGGTGCACGCTCATGTCGCGGGCGAAGCCGGCGTCGATGGAGGTCTCGCCGGGGCGGTTCATGATCGGGATGAGGTACCCGATCGCGACGCCCGTCACCAGGAGGAGGACGGCGGCGAGCGCGCCCAGGCTCAGGCGCGCCCGCCGTGAAAGTTGCGCGAACACGGGCTAGTTGCTGCCCATCTGCGTCGTGCCGTCCTTGCCGAGGTCACGCGGCGTGCTGCCGGTCTCGGTGATGATGTCGCCGCTGGAGCACGGGGTGCCGGCCTCGAGCGTCGCGTTCTGGCGCAGCGCCTTGATGAACTCGTCGATGCGCTTGTCGCTCGCGTTGTCGACCTTGAGCTGGTAGCCCCACGCCTGCAGCGAGATCGGGGCGTCCAGGTTCGGGTACGGGCTCATGAGCATGTAGTCGTTGCCGCGCACACGCTTGGCCAGCGCCTCGACCTGGTCGGCCGGGAGGCTCGGGTTGTACGTGATCCAGACGGCGCCGTGCTCCATGCTGTGCAGCGCGTGCTCGCTGGCGATCTGGGACGTGTAGACGTCACCCAGGCAGCGCTGCCAGTTCGGGTTGTGGTTGCCGGCGACGGGCGGGCTCAGCTTGTAGGTCTGCGGGCCCCACACGTGCTCGCGCTGGCCGACCATGGCCTTGTCGAGCTTGTAGTAGTCCTTGAGGCCGCTGATCTGGTCCGCGCGGTCGCGCCAGCCCAGGCCGTTCTCGTACACCTGGTAGCCGGCGAAGCCCACGATGCCCAGGGCCAGCACGCCGACCGTGGTGAACAGCGCGATCGGGCCCCAGCTCATGCCCTGCTTGACCTTGACCGGCGCGATCTTCTTGGCCGCGGGCCGGGCGGTGGCGGGCCGCTTCCCGGCCGGGGCCGTCTTGCGGGCCGGAGCCGACTTGCGCGGGTTCGCCTTGGGCTTGGCCGGGGTCGCGGTCTCCTCGGAATCCGAGACTTCCGAATCCTCGACGGCGTCCACATCCTCCAGGTCGGCGTCCTCGTCGCCGCCCTGCTTCGGCTTCGCGCCGGAGACAGCCTTGGTGGACGGCTTACGGTTGCCGCCACCGTGCTGGGTGCTCATGCTCATCTCGTCGCCTCGCAACGCTCAGCGTTGTGCTCGCTCATCGGGCCTCGTCTGGTCAACGGTCGGGGGTCGCGGCGGGGAACTGCTCCGGTGGCTCCCTCCCCCGCGGGGGGAATCCGGTTCCAGCCGTCCCGCATTGTGACCAGCACAACGGGCCGCCGCCAAGTACCGGAGTCTACCCCCGATAGCATTTGTCGGTGACTCCCGCTGAACTCGCCGTAGCAGTCCTCGCCGCCGCCCGTGCGGCCATCACCGAGCGTGACCTCGACGCGTCCGTGCTCCCGGCGACGACCAGCGTGGAGCGACCCCGAAACCCGGAGCATGGTGACTATGCGTCCAATATCGCCCTGCAGCTGGGCAAGCGGGTCGGGCTGAACCCGCGCGAGCTGGCCGCGGCGGTCGCGAAAAACTTGCAGGAAACTCCCGGGATCGGCAGTGTGGAGATCGCCGGGCCTGGATTCCTCAACATCCGGCTCGCGGCCGGGGCCGTGGGCGAGCTCGCCGGGCTCATCGTGCGGGCCGGGCGTGGCTACGGCCGCAGCGAGACCCTGGCCAAGGAGAAGGTCAACCTGGAGTTCGTCTCGGCGAACCCCACCGGCCCCGTCCACCTCGGCCACACCCGCTGGGCCGCCGTCGGCGACGCGCTGGGCCGCATCCTGAGCGCGGCCGGCGCCGACGTGACGCGCGAGCACTACATCAACGACGCCGGCGTGCAGATGAACCGGTTCGGCGAGTCCGTCATGGCCGCCGCGCACGGGCAGCCCACGCCGCCGGACGGCTATCCTGGCGAATACGTCCAGGACATTGCCAACGCCATCAAAGCCACCGATCCGGACATTATGCAGCTGCCGGAAGAGGAGCAGAAGGCGGCGTTCCTCCAAAAGGCGTACGAGAAGATGCTCCAGGAGATGCGGGACAGCCTCGAGCGGTTCGGCGTCCACTTCGACGTGTGGTTCTCCGAGAAGACGCTGCACGAGGGCGGCGCGGTCGAGCACGCCCTCGACGAGCTGCGCAAGCAGGGTCACGTCTTCGAGCAGGACGGCGCCGTCTGGCTGCGCACGACCGACTTCGGCGACGACAAGGACCGGGTGCTGATCCGCTCCAACGGCGAGAAGACCTACTTCGCCGCCGACGCCGCGTACTACATCAACAAGCGCGAGCGCGGCTTCGAGCGCTGCATCTACATGCTCGGCGCGGACCACCACGGCTACATCGGCCGCCTCAAGGCCATCGCGGCCTGCGCCGGCGACGACCCGCGGCGCAACATCGAGGTGCTCATCGGCCAGCTGGTGAGCCTGCTGCGCGGCGGCGAGCCGGTCCGGCTGAGCAAGCGCGCCGGCACGCTGATCACCCTCGACGAGCTCATCGACGCCGTCGGCGTGGACGCGGCCCGGTACTCGCTGGCCCGCTCCTCCACCGACTCGCCGCTGACGCTGGACATCGAGGTCATCACGCGGCAGAAGAACGACAACCCGGTCTTCTACGTGCAGTACGTCGGGGCGCGCATCTCGTCGATCGCGCGCAACGCGGCCGAGTATGGATACGAGCGCTCCGAGGCGTACGACGCGGCTCTGCTGGTACACGAGAAGGAACTGGATCTTCTGAAGGCGCTCGGGGACTTCCCCGGCGTCGTCGCCACCGCGGCGGAGCTGCGCGAGCCGCATCGCGTGGCACGCTATCTGGAGGACCTGGCCGGGGAGTACCACCGGTTCTACGACAACTGCCTCGTCCTGCCCCGGGGCGACGACCCGTTCACGGAGACGCACCGGGCCCGGCTCTGGCTCAACGCCGCCACCCGGCAGGTCATCGTCAACGGCCTGGACCTGCTCGGCGTCTCCGCGCCGGAACAGATGTAGAGGAAGATATGCGCGCACACGAGGCTGGGGCGCTCCACGCGGACCTCGGCTCCAGCGGACCGTCCTGGCTGCGAACGCCCGCGGACGTGAACGCGTTGGTCCCGATCTTGTGGCCCAAAACCGTCACACGCGGAGAAAACGGGCAAATCACAGTCGGCGGCGTTGAGGTCGGGCAAATCGCCCGAGATCACGGCACGCCAGCCTACGTTCTGGACGAAGCGGACTTTCGCGACAGATGCCGGAACTTCCGGAACGCCTTCGGCGGAGCCGAGGTCTACTACGCCGGCAAGGCCTTCCTCGCCACGGCCGTGGTCAAGATCCTCGTGGAGGAGGGCCTCAGCCTGGACGTCTGTACCGGCGGTGAGCTGGCGGTCGCCTTGAAGGGCGGCATGCCGCCGGAGCGCATCGGCCTGCACGGCAACAACAAGTCCGTCGAGGAGCTCACCGCCGCCGTCGAGGCCGGCGTCGGCCGGATCATCGTCGACTCCTTCGACGAGATCGAGCGGCTCACCCGGATCGCGATCGAGTCCGGCAGGCGCCCCAACGTGATGGTCCGCGTGACCGTCGGCGTGGAGGCGCACACGCACGAGTTCATCGCCACCGCGCACGAGGACCAGAAGTTCGGCTTCTCGCTGGCCGGCGGCGCCGCAGCCGAGGCGGTCGACAAGATCCTCGCCGACGACGTGCTGGAGCTGCGCGGCCTGCACTCGCACATCGGCTCGCAGATCTTCGACGCCTCCGGCTTCGAGGTCGCCGCCCGGCGGCTGCTGTCGCTGCAGGCCCGCATCAGCGAGGTGCACGGCCGCGAGTTGCCCGAGCTCGACCTCGGGGGCGGGTTCGGCATCGCGTACACCACGCAGGACGAGCCCGCCGAGCCGCACGACCTGGCCGGGGACCTGCTGCGGATCGTCAAGCAGGAGTGCGCCGCGCTGCACCTGAGCGTGCCGCACCTCTCCGTCGAGCCGGGCCGGGCCATCGTCGGGCCGGCGATGTTCACCCTCTACGAGGTCGGCACGGTCAAGGACGTCGACGGCATCCGCACGTACGTCTCCGTCGACGGCGGCATGAGCGACAACATCCGCACCGCGCTGTACGACGCGGCCTACTCGGCCACCGTGGCCGGACGGGCGTCGTCCGAACCGCCGATTCTCGCCCGCGTGGTGGGAAAACATTGCGAGTCCGGGGACATCGTCGTGAAAGATGAATTCCTGCCGGCCGACGTCAAGGCCGGAGATCTTCTTGCGGTCCCGGGCACCGGCGCCTATTGCCGCAGCATGGCGAGCAATTACAACCACGTGCCCCGCCCGCCGGTCGTGGCGGTGGCCGACGGTGCGTCGCGCGTCATCGTCCGCCGGGAGACCGTGGACGATCTGCTGAGACTGGACGTGGGGTGACAGATGCCGCAATCGGTGAAGGTAGCGCTGCTGGGCTGCGGGACCGTCGGTTCCGAGGTGGTCCGCCTGCTGCACGAGCAGGAGGACGACCTCACGGCCCGCATCGGCGCGCCGCTGGAGCTGGTGGGCGTCGCCGTCCGCCGCCTCAACAAGACGCGTGAGCTGCCGATCGACCCCGCCCTGTTCACCACCGACGCGCTCGGGCTCGTCACGCGCGACGACGTCGACGTGGTGGTCGAGGTCGTCGGCGGCATCGAGCCGGCCCGGACCTGGCTGCTGGAGGCCCTGCACGCCGGCAAGAGCGTGGTCACGGCCAACAAGGCACTGCTCGGCGAGGACGGCGCCACCCTGCACAAGGCGGCCGCGGACTGCGGCGCGGACCTGTACTACGAGGCCTCCGTCGCCGGCGCCATCCCGCTCCTGCGCCCCCTGCGCGACTCGCTGCACGGCGACCGGATCACGCGGGTGACCGGCATCGTCAACGGCACCACGAACTTCATCCTGTCCTCGATGGACGCCACCGGCGCCGGCTTCGCCGAGGCGCTGGAGGAGGCGACCGCGCTGGGCTACGCCGAGGCCGACCCGACCGCCGACGTCGAGGGCTTCGACGCCGCCGCCAAGGCCGCGATCCTCGCCTCGATGGCCTTCCACAGCCGGGTCACCTCGGCCGACGTCCACCGCGAGGGCATCACCGAGGTCACCGCGGCCGACGTGGCCAGCGCGAAGGCCATGGGCTGCACGATCAAGCTGCTGTGCATCGCGTCGAAGGCCAACGGGGCCGTCTCGGTGCGCGTGCACCCGGCGATGATCCCGCGCACGCACCCGCTCGCGGGCGTCGGCGACGCGTTCAACGCCGTGTTCGTGGAGGCCGAGGCGGCCGGGCAGCTGATGTTCTACGGCCGCGGCGCGGGCGGCGCCCCGACCGCCTCCGCGGTGCTCGGGGACGTCGTCGCCGTGGCCCGCAACCGCCTCGCCGGCGTGCGCAGCGCGTCCGAGTCCGCCTACGCGGACCTCCCGGTCTCGCCGATCGGGGACGTGTTCACGCGGTACCACATCAGCCTGGACGTCTCCGACAAGGCCGGCGTGCTCGCCGCGGTCGCGGGCGTCTTCGCCAAGCACGGCGTCAGCATCGCGACCGTGAACCAGTCCGGCCGCGGCAACCAGGCCGTGCTCGTCATCGTCACGCACGCCGCGCCGGATCGCGCCCTCGCCGCGACCGTCGCCGAGCTGCGGGCACTGGACATCGTTCGCGCCGTGGCGAGCGTCCTGCGGGTCGAAGGGGAGTAAGGCGCCATGTGGCGTGGATTGATCGAGGAATTCCGGGACCGTCTCCCAGTCGGGCCGCAGACTCCGGTGATCACCCTGCAGGAGGGCAACACGCCGCTCCTGCCGGCGCCGGAGCTCTCCGCGCGCACGGGCTGCGACGTGTACCTCAAGGTCGAGGGGGCCAACCCGACCGGCTCGTTCAAGGACCGCGGCATGACGGTGGCGGTCTCCAAGGCTGTCGAGGACGGCGCGAAGGCGATCATCTGCGCCTCCACCGGCAACACGTCGGCCTCGGCCGCCGCGTACGCCGCCCGGGCCGGCATCACCTGCGCCGTGCTCGTGCCGACGGGCAAGATCGCCCTCGGCAAGCTCGCTCAGGCCCTCGTGCACGGCGCCCGCCTGCTGCAGGTGACGGGCAACTTCGACGACTGCCTGGCGCTGGCCAGCAAGCTGTCGCTGGACTACCCGGTCTCGCTGGTCAACTCGGTGAACCCGGACCGGCTGCAGGGCCAGAAGACCGCGTCCTTCGAGATCGTGCGCACGCTCGGCGACGCGCCGCACATCCACTGCCTGCCGGTCGGCAACGCGGGCAACATCACCGCGTACTGGATGGGCTACAAGGAGGAGGTCGAGGCCGGCAACGCCACCCGGCGCCCGCGCATGTTCGGCTTCCAGGCCTCCGGCGCCGCCCCGATCGTCCGGGGCGAGGTGGTGCGCGAGCCGAGCACGATCGCCACCGCCATCCGCATCGGCAACCCGGCGAGCTGGACGAAGGCCGTCGACGCCCGTGACGAGTCCGGCGGCCTCATCGACGCCGTGACCGACCGCGACATCCTGCAGGCGTACCGGCTGCTGGCCCGCTCGGTCGGCGTCTTCGTGGAGCTGGGCAGCGCGGCGAGCGTGGCCGGCCTGCTGCAGGCGACCGCGCAGGGCCGCATCGAGCCCGGCCAGACGATCGTGTGCACGGTGACGGGCCACGGGCTGAAGGACCCGGAGTGGGCGATCTCCACGGCCCCCGCGCCGACGACGATCCCCGCCGAGCCCCTCGCCGCCGCGAAGGCCCTCGACCTGGCCTAGGTTTCTGGCCTAGCTTTTTGCCCCGGTCCGCGTCACCTGCGGACCGTTGCTCCCGCGCGACTCGGGCCGGGGCCCAGCATTCGCTGGCCCTGGCCCTGCGACCGCGCGGTGCCAAGAGCGGAAAACCCTTTAGTGTGTTCAGGTGCCGCCAGCGCTTTCGGTCCTTACCCGCAACAAGGACTTCCGCAACCTGTTCACCGCTGACCTGATCGGCCTGGGCGCCGACTGGTTCGTGATGATCCCCCTGCTCACCCTGCTGCCCCACCTGACCGGCTCGGGCCTGTGGGGCGGGCTCGTGCTGGCCGCCGACACCGGGGTGACGGCGCTGCTGCTGCCCTTCACGGGAACGATCGCCGACCGCGTGGACCGCCGCCGCATCGTCATCGCCGCCGACCTCGCCATGGCCGGGTGCGCCCTGTTCCTGCTGCTCGTTCGCACCCCCGCGACGGCCTGGGTCGCCCTGGTGGCCGTCGGCGCGATCGCGGTCGCCAAGGCCTTCTTCACGCCCGCCGCCCAGGCCGCCCTGCCCAACGTGGTCGACCCCGAGGACCTCCCGGCGGCCAACGCGCTCGCCGGCTCGGCCTGGGGCACCATGCTCGTGATCGGCGCGTCGCTGGGCGGCATCGCGTCGGAGGCCTTCGGCGCCTACCCCTGCTTCGTCATCGCCTCGGCCCTGCTGCTCTTCTCGGCCTTCCAGGTCTGGCGCGTGCGCCGCCCCCTGCAGGCGGAGCGCACCGAGCCCCCGGCCCCCGCGTTCGCCGCGATCGCCGAGTCCCTGCGCTACATCCGCGCCCGCCCGAGGATCGCCTCCCTGGTGACCGTGAAGTCCGCGGTCGGCTTCGGCAACGGCGTCCTGACGGTCTTCCCGCTGCTGGCGCTCGCGCTGGGCGCCGGCCCGATGGGCACCGGCCTGCTCTTCGCCGCCCGAGGCCTGGGCGCGCTGGTCGGCCCGATGGTCCTGCGGAAGGTGCTGTCCCACCGCTCCTGGCTGCTGCCGGGGCTGGCCCTGTCCATGTCGCTGTACGGCCTGGCCTACATCGGCGTGAGCCTGACGACGCTGTTTCCGCTGGCCCTCGCCGGCGTGGTGCTGGCGCATCTGGCCGCGGGCGGCAACTGGATGATGTCGAACTACGTCCTGCAGGAGGAGGTGCCCGACGCGCTGCGGGGACGGGTCTTCGCCGCGGACTTCATGCTGGCGACCCTTTCGGTCGCGGCCAGCCAGCTGGCGGTGGGCGTCTTCGTGGACCACACCGATCCGCGGGTGCTGGTCGCGGCGTGCGGGGCGGTGACGCTGCTGTACGCGGCGGGCTGGTCGCTGGTGTCGCTGCGCCGCCCGGCTCCTGCGACGGAGTAGCCCCCGAGCTGTGCGCCGCGGGCTGGTCGCTGGTGTCGCTGCGCGCGGCGCCCTGCTCCCGATATGTCCGACGCTTCGCGATCGGACATATCGCATTTATACCCTGACAGGTCATATTTACGATTCAGCCGAAGATCGTGAAAGTTTCGGGCTCTTGCGCGGGTGAGCTATCGTGGTGATATCACTTCGATAGCCACCCCCCTGGAGGAGTCATGGAGCGACGGGCGTTTCGAGTAGCCGGGTTCGCGATGCTCGGCGTGCTGCTCATCCTGGTCGCCGGGGCCGTCGCCGCCGTCACCCAGCTGTCCGAGGACGCCGGCGTCGCGGTCGTCGTCCTGCTCTCACTGCTCGCGGCCCTGATCCTGTCCGGGTTCACCGTGGTCAACCCGAACGAGGCCCGGGTCATGCAGTTCTTCGGGCGGTACGTGGGCACCATCGGCGACGCCGGCTTCCACTGGACCGTGCCGCTCACGACCAAGCGCCGCCTGTCCCGCCGGGTGCGCAACTTCGAGACCGACCGGCTCAAGGTCTCCGACGCCGACGGCAACCCGGTGGAGATCGCGGCCGTGGTCGTCTGGCGCGTCACGGACACGTTCAAGGCGTCCTTCGGCGTGGACGATCACATCTCGTACGTCGCGGTGCAGTCCGAGGCGGCCGTGCGGCACCTCGCCACGAGCTACCCCTACGAGTCCCACGACGACGGCCGCTCGAGCCTGCGCGAGGGCAACGTGGTCAGCGAGGAGCTCACCGTCGAGCTGGGCGAGCGCGTGGCGCTGGCCGGGGTCGAGGTGCTGGAGTCGCGGATCACCCACCTCGCCTACGCGCCCGAGATCGCCCAGGCCATGCTCGCTCGCCAGCAGGCCAGCGCGATCGTGGCTGCGCGGTACAAAATCGTGGAGGGCGCCGTCGGGATGGTGCAGAGCGCGCTGGAGCGGCTCAGCGAGCTCGACGTCGTCGAGCTGGACGAGGAGCGCAAGGCCCAGATGGTGGCCAACCTGCTCGTCGTGCTCTGCGGCGACCGCAACGTCCAGCCCGTGGTCAACACCGGCACGCTCTACGCCTGATCGATCGTCGTGCCCGAGCGCAAGAAGCTGCTGCTGCGGCTGGACCCCCAGGTCTACGACGCGATCGCGCGGTGGGCCGGCGACGACCTGCGCAGCGTGAACGCGCAGATCGAGTTCGCCCTGCGCCTCGCCCTGCGCCAGGCGGGCCGCGACCCGAAACGCGGCCAGCCCCCGCCCGGCGCCGACGTCGACCCCGCAGCCGAAGGCGAAGCCGGCGACGAAGGGGAGGCCGGCGACTGAGGCTGTGCCGCTCGACCCCGCCGCCCCGGCCGCTGGGCTCCAAGCCCGCGCCGGGGCGGCGGCGTGCTCACTGCTCGCGCGGGGGCGGCGGCGTGCTGACCGTTCGCGCATTTGCGGCGGCGTGTCGCGCGGGGCGGCGCGCGTGTTCACCGCTCGCGTGGGGCGTCGGGGTGCTCATCGCTCATGCGGGCCGGCGGCGTGCTGACCATTCGCGTGGGGCGGCGGCGTGTCGCGCGGGCGGCGGGCGTGTTCACCGCTCGCGTAGGGCGGCGGGGTGCTCACCGCTCGCGCGAATTCCGGGAACCGGTGGCGATCCCGGGAAATGGGCGCGCCGTCCTCATGGTGAGATGATGGGTATGGCCTTCCTGCCCCGACCCGTCGTCGTGCGCGTTCCCGCGACGAGCGCCAACCTCGGCCCCGGATTCGACGCGCTCGGTCTGGCGCTGACGCTGTACGACGAGGTCGAGGCCCGGGTCACCGCCGCCGGCGTCACGGTCGAGGTGAGCGGCGAGGGTGAGGGCGACCTGCCCGCCGACGAGACCCACCTGGTCGTGCGCGCGATGCGCCGCGCCTTCGCCGTGCTCGGCGAGCAGCCCCCAGGCCTCGCGCTGCGGTGCCGCAACCGCATTCCCCAGGCCCGCGGCCTCGGCTCCTCCTCGGCCGCCATCGTCGCCGGGGTCGTGCTGGCCCGGGCCCTGGTCGAGGGCGGCGCCGAGCGCATGGACGACGCGGCCGCGCTGGTGCTGGCCGACGAGATCGAGGGTCACCCCGACAACGTGGCGCCGTGCCTGCTCGGCGGCTTCACGATCGCGTGGACGGGGGACGGGGGTGCGGTGGCCGTACGCCGGGAGCCCTCCCCGGACATCCGCCCCGTGCTCTTCGTGCCCGAGGAGCGCGGCCTGACCGAGGTCGCGCGCGCGGCGCTGCCCAAGACCGTCCCGCACGGCGACGCCGCGTTCAACGCCGGGCGCGCCGCGCTGCTCGTGCACGCCCTCGCCGGCGACCCGGGCGCGCTCTTCGCGGCGACGGCGGACCGGCTCCACCAGGACTACCGCGCCGAGGGGATGCCGGGCACCGCCGACCTGGTCGCGAGCCTGCGCGCCGAGGGCGTGCCCGCCGTGGTCTCGGGCGCGGGCCCGAGCGTGCTCGCGTTCGGCGTGGGCACGTGGACCCCGCGGCCGGTCGCGGGCTGGCGCGTCCTCCCGCTCGACGTCGACCTGACCGGTGCCCGGCTCGGTGGCGACTGACCTGATCCGCAGAGTCTGAAAACCCGGTCGCCGCGAGCCGTGCACAGCCGCGAGTCGTGCACCAGCCGCTGGCCACGTGCAGCCGCGGCCGTGCGCCGCCGCGCGCCGTGGGCCGTGTCCAGTCGCGGCCGTGTGCAGCCGCGGGACCTGCACCGTCGTGGGCCGTGTGCCGCCGCGGCCCCGTGTGCCGCCGCGCGCCGTGGGCCGTGTCCAGTCGCGGCCGTGTGCAGCCGCGGTCCGCGGGCCGTGTGCAGCCGCGGGACCTGCACCGTCGTGGGCCGTGTGCCGCCGCGGCCCCGTGTGCAGCCGTGGGCCGTGGGCCGTATGCAGCCGTGCGGCCGTGGCCGTGTGCAGCCGAGGCTGTGTGCCTCCGCGGCCGGTCGAAGGTGGCGGGTGAGCCGCGATGTGCCGTTGTCGATGTCGTGGCTGTCCGGCCCGGCGGTGAGCGGGTATGGGGTACGCTGGAACACGCCGAGCGGGGCCCTGTTGCCGCTGGCTGGCGGAGTTGATTACTCTCTAGTCTTAAGCAGCCGCTCAGTGCGGCGATCTCATGCGGGGCGGCGTGCTCCGAATTCCGTGGCACCCCTTGCGCACGCCCGGCCGCCAACCCGCGTTTCCTGTGGTCGCGCGCACTCGGCTGGGCCGGTGACGCACTGAGTGGCGTCAAGGCCCACCGCCAAAAGCGCTGCAACACCCTCCCGGTCGCACGTCGAATCCGGGGGAGTAGCAGGAAACTCCGCATCGCAAGGTCGAGATGGGAGCACGCAAGACCCCGGCACACCGTCGATGCGGGAACACGCACCACCCCCGGATACGGGGCAACGCACGACCTCCACACCGCAATGCGCAAGACGGCGGCGGGGAGCACCCGCGGGCCGCCCGGCCACCACAGTCGAAGAACGGGCCGGCCCCGGAACCTAACGAGGGAAGGAATCCATTGAGCGACACCACCGACGTCACGTCGGATGTCTCCACCGACCGCACCGCGGTTGAGGCCGACGGCGCCGAGGCCGGCGCGACGCGTCGGCGGCGCTCTGGCACGGGGTTGGCCGGCATGCTGCTTCCCGAGCTGCAGAGCCTGGCCGCCTCGTTGGGCATCTCCGGCACGGCTCGCATGCGTAAGGGCGAGCTCGTCACCGCCATCCAGGAGCGTCAGGCGGGCGACTCGCGCCCCGCCACCGAAGCGAAGGCCACCGAGGCGAAGGCCACCGCCACCGCGGCCCCCACTCGCACCCGGTCGCGCAGCACGGCCGCCGGGGCCCGCACCGAGGCCCCCGAGGCGGAGTGGCCCTCGGCCACCGAGGTCACCGAGCCGCCGGCCCGTTCCCCTCGTCGGGCCACCCGCGCCGCGGGTCCGCCGGAGCCGCGGGCCGCGCGCGAGGAGACCGCCACGGCCGAGCCGGCCGCCGCCGAGGCCCCGGTCGCCGAGCGGGCCGAGCGCCCCAGCCGCGCCGCGCGCGCGGAGCGGGCCGAGCGCGGCACCACCGAGCGGGCGGAGCGCGGCACCACTGAGCGTGCCGAGCGCGGCACCACTGAGCGGGCCGAGCGCGGCACGACCGAGCGGGCGGAGCGCGGCGAGCGCGCCGAGCGCGGTGACCGTGCCGAGCGTGCGGAGCGCACCGAGCGTGCCGAGCGTGGGGACCGGGCCGAGCGCGGCGAGCGTGCCGAGCGCAACGACCGCGGTGACCGGGCCGAGCGTGGCGACCGCGCCGAGCGGGCCGAGCGCAACGGCGCCGACCGCGGCGAGCGGGCCGACCGTGGCGACCGCGGGGACCGCAACCAGCGCGGCGGCTTCGTCGACGACGAGGGCGACGACGACGGCACCGGCCGTCGCGGGCGGCGCAGCCGGTTCCGCGACCGCCGCCGGGGCCGCGACCGCGACGGCGCCGAGGCCCCCACCGGCGGGCGCGGCGGCAACGAGCCGCAGGTCAGCGAGGACGACGTCCTCGTGCCGGTCGCGGGCATCCTCGACGTGCTCGACAACTACGCGTTCGTGCGTACGACCGGTTACCTGTCCGGCTCCAACGACGTCTACGTCGCCATGTCGCAGGTCAAGCGCTACGGCCTGCGCCGGGGCGACGCGGTCACCGGGGCCGTGCGCCAGCCGCGCGACGGCGAGCAGCGGCGGGACAAGTACAACCCGCTCGTGCGCCTCGACACCGTCAACGGCATGGACCCGGAGGAGGCCAAGCGCCGCCCCGAGTTCTACAAGCTCACCCCGCTCTACCCGCAGGACCGCCTCCGCCTGGAGACCGAGCCGCACATCCTGACCACGCGCGTCATCGACCTGGTGATGCCGATCGGCAAGGGCCAGCGTGCGCTCATCGTGTCGCCCCCGAAGGCCGGCAAGACCATGGTGCTGCAGGCGATCGCCAACGCGATCACCCGCAACAACCCCGAGTGCCACCTCATGGTCGTGCTGGTCGACGAGCGGCCCGAAGAGGTCACCGACATGCAGCGCTCGGTGAAGGGCGAGGTCATCGCCTCGACCTTCGACCGGCCGCCGTCGGACCACACCACCGTCGCGGAGCTGTCCGTCGAGCGGGCCAAGCGCCTGGTGGAGCTGGGCCACGACGTCGTCGTGCTGCTCGACTCGATCACCCGGCTCGGCCGCGCCTACAACAACGCGTCGCCCGCCTCCGGCCGCATCCTGTCCGGTGGTATCGACTCGACGGCGCTCTACCCGCCGAAGCGCTTCCTCGGCGCCGCGCGCAACATCGAGAACGGCGGCTCGCTGACCATCATCGCCACGGCGCTGGTCGAGACCGGCTCCACCGGTGACACGGTCATCTTCGAGGAGTTCAAGGGCACCGGCAACGCCGAGCTCAAGCTCGACCGGAAGATCGCCGACCGGCGCATCTTCCCGGCGATCGACATCGACCCGTCCAGCACGCGCAAGGAGGAGATCCTCCTCGCGCCGGACGAGCTCGCGATCGTCATCAAGCTGCGCAAGGTGCTGCACGCGCTCGACTCGCAGGAGGCGCTGAACCTCCTGCTGGACCGGCTCAAGAAGACCCGGACCAACGTCGAGTTCCTCATGCAGATCGCCCAGACGACACCGGGCGAGTAGGCGGCAACGCGGATGCCCCCGGAGCGAGCCGCTCCGGGGGCATCCGCATGTTCAGCCACGAATCGGTGGACGCGGCGTCCGCGTCGAGAATCGGCGAGCGGGTCAGCCGCGGATCTCGGTGGACGGGTCGGGCGGGTCGACGACCTCGAAGATCTCCACCATGCCGCTCGTGCGCAGCAGCCGGTACACCCCGGGCCCCGGGCTCGCGAGCACCATCGCCACGCCGGCGCCCTGCGCGTACTTATATCCGCTGATCAGCACCCCGAGCGCGCTGGAGTCCATGAAGGACACCGCGGCCAGGTCGATCACCACGCGCGCCGGGCGGCCGTCGACCGCGCGCACGATCGCCTCGCGCAGCGCGGGCGCGGTGGCCACGTCGACCTCGCCGCGCACGGCGAGCACCGTGCCGCCGTCGGGCTCGCGCCGGGCGCGGATGGGGATTTCCGCCACACGAGCAGTATCGGGCGTCCGGCCCGGGCCGGCCATCGGGGGCTCCACAATCCGACCCTTTCGCACGCATAGACCGTCAGGCTCATAGACAGGCGTACAAACCCCAACGCATACGCGGGTTTTCAGTGACGCTTCTCTGGCGTACGGTGACGCAGATCGGAGTGGGCGGGCCCCCTGGCGTGCGGGCCGGCCCCGGCGCCGCGGACGAAGGGTAGGCGCGGCCTTGAGCATCCTGGGCGGGTCCGTCCTCACGGCGATGACCGAAGGCCTGCGGGGCCGGGATCTGCCGTCGCTGCGCACCGCCCTGGAGACCGAGCTGGGCCTGCCCATCGGCGGATCCGACGACGCCGAGACGTTCCTGGACCGGTGCGCCCGCATCCCGGGTGCCCTGCACGCGCTGGGCGATCGGCTCGACGAGGACTTCCGCAGACAGCTGCGCGCCGTACCGGTACCGCTGCTGCTGCCCGCGGAACGACGGCGCCTGCTGGCGCTGACCGCCCAGGCCGCCCACCTGCCCGTCGCCGGCCCGTATCGCGCGGCCGTCGGCCCGGCCGGACCCGATCGGCCCGTCGGCGGGACGGCCTCCGATCTCCTGCCGCACCTCGAGGGCCTGCTGCGCCCGCCCGAACAGCCGCCGCCGCTGCTCGCGTTCGTCGCCGCGCTCGCCGCCGAGGCCGGGGCGGGGCTGCGCGCCGAGCTGCGGGCCTGGCTGGAGGAGCACCTCGCGCGCACCGGCGCCCCGGCCGACTGGCTGGCCGCGCTCACCCCGGGCGCCGGCCGCGCCTCCCGGACCATCCTCGTGCTGCGCATCGAGCGCGACCGGCTCGAGGAGGGCTTCCTGGTCTGGGCCTGGGTCCAGGGCGAGGACGGCGCGCCGGGCATCGCGCTCGCCGCCGCCGAGACCGTCATCGCCGAGGCGGACCTGCCGGCCGAGGTCGACCGCCGGCTCGCGACCGTCCTGGCCGCGCACGCCTCCGACGCCAACGAGCTGGCCGTCGAGTGCATCCTGCCCAAGGCGCTCGGCAACCTCCCGGTCGACCAGTGGCCCGTCGGACCCGCGTTCGGCGCCGAGCCGCTGCCGCTCGGCGCGCGGCACTCGGTCGTGCTGCGCTCGTGGGAGCGGGCCGCCGACCCGGCGCTGCGGGCGAACTGGAGCCGCAAGTCCAAGCGGCTGCGCGCGCACGGCCACCTCAGCGACCCGAAGGCCGTCTTCTTCCTCGACCGGCCCGAGCCCGCCCTCGCGGCCCTGGGCGCGCAGCTCGCCGAGGAGCCGCGGATCTGCTTCATGCAGGAGTTCCCGCCGGGCGAGGAGCCCGGCCTGGCCGCCGACGAGCTCGGCGTGGCGCTGACGATGGGCCTGCCGGTCGCGGTCTGGTGCCGGCCGGGCTACGACCCGCGGGCGGCCGGGCGACTGGACGAGATCCTCGAGGTGTCCAGCGTCGCCGAGATTCCTGGTCTGGTACTGCGCCTGCGCCGCGAGGCCGCCCGCGCCCCGGGCACCGAATCCCGTCCGGGCACCCATCTCGCGCTGCTGTGGGACGAGTCCGGCCGCCGCCCCGAGGATCCTGCGCTGCGCTGGCGCCCGCCCGGCGAAGCGGGGGAGCGGCGATGAACCTCGACGCGCTGCGCCCGCTGGCCGCGCTCGGCCTCGACGAGCTCGCGCTGCTGGTCGACACGGGAGCGTCCCTGACGCTGTGGGAGCCGGTCCTGGCCGAGCTGCGCGCCGCGCTCGACGGCCTCGGCGGCCCGCCCGTCGCCGAGTGGACGCTCGAGCCCGGCCTGGAGCTGCCGCCCGCCCGGCGCGTCACGCTCGTCGTCACCGACGGCGTCGGCCCGGCCTGGGACGGCGCGCTGGCCCCGCTGCTGGAGCGCCTCGGCCGGGCCGGCCCGACCGCGATCCTGCAACTCCTGCCCGCCCGCATGTGGCCCCGCGCCCGCGCCGCGGTGCACCGCGTCCGGCTGAGCGCGCCCGGCCCGGCCGCCGCCAACGCCGGCCTGCGGGCCGAGGTGTCCGACCGCCGGTTCGATCCGGCCCACGCCGGCGTCGCGATCCCGGTCCTGGAGCTTGCCCCGCGCTGGCTCGGGCCCTGGGCCGCGCTCGTCGCCGGGGCGCCGGAGACGGTGCCGGGCGTCGCGCTGTTCACCGGGCGGCTCGGTGCGGAGCCCGCCGACGCCGAGCCGGCGCGCGGCCCCGAGCGGCGGGTCCGGGCCTTCCGCGCCGCGGCCTCGCCGACCGCGTACCGCCTCGCCGCCCGCCTCGCCGCCGCCCCGCTCACCGTGCCCGTCATGCGCCTGGTGCAGCAGGAGCGGCTGGGGCGGGCGCGGCCGGAGCACCTGGCCGAGGTGTTCCTGAGCGGCCTGCTCGTGGCCCGGGACGGCTACGACTTCCGGCCCGGCGTGCGGGAGGCCCTGCTGCCGGCGCTGGAGGGCGCCGAGGCGTTGGCGGTGGTACGGCTCGTGGCCGATCACCTCGGCCCGGCCGACCTGGACGCGGCCGTCGTCGCCGGCGACCCCCGGCCCCTGGCGGCCCTGGGCCCGGCGTTCACCGAGGCGGCCGCCCCGGTGCTGCGCGCGCTCGGCGGCGCCCACGCGGAGCTGGCCGAGCGGCTGCGGCGCCCGGCCGTTGCCGATGCGGCCGCGGCGGACACGGCGGCGGCGAGTTCTGGCCTTCTGGCCGGAGGTGGCGACGCCGACGGTGACGGCAGGGTGACCGAGATCGATGTGGTGGCGCAGTTCGCCGATGCGGCGGCCGAGCGGTGGGACGGTGCGACGGGTGCGGCGACGGCGGCGGGGGAGCGGGACGTGCACGTGAAGACACCGCAGCAGGTGCGCAACGCGGTGCCGCCGCGCAACTCCGGCTTCGTCGGCCGCGACGCGGTGCTCGACGAGATCGGGCGCAAGCTCGACACCGGCCTCGTCGCGCTGCTGCCCGACGCCCGGCACTCCCTCGGCGGCACGGGCAAGACCCAGCTGGCGCTGGAGTACACGCATCGGTACGCGGGGGAGTACGACCTGGTCTGGTGGGTGCCGGCCGAGCAGGTCGCGCCGATGCGGGTGGCCCTGGCCGGGCTCGCGCGGGCCCTGAAGATCCGCGAGAGCGGCGACCTCAACCGGACGCTGCAACTGCTGCGCGAGACACTCGAGCGCGGGTCGCAGTACCATCGCTGGCTCTTGATCTTCGACAACGCGAGCCGTCCGGAGGACATCGAGCCCTATCTGCCCCGCGGCACCGGCCACGTGCTCGTGACGTCCCGCAACCCGCGCTGGGCCGAGATGGGCCACGTGATCGAGGTCGGCGCGTTCACGCGGGCGGAGAGCGTGCTGCTGCTGCGGCGCCGCACGCCGGCGATCAGCGGCTCGCAGGCGCACACGCTCGCCGCGCGCCTCGGCGACGTGCCCATGGCGATGGAGCAGGCCGCGGCGACCCAGCACGCGACCGGCTGGGCGGCGACGGAGTACCTCGACCGGTACGACGTGCTGCGCCGCGACATGGGGGGCACGACGGAGCGGCCGGAGTACCCCAGCCCGATCGTGGTCACGTGGAACCTCGCCTACGCCGAGCTCGCCGAGCGCAACCCCGGCGCCGCCCGGCTGCTGGACGTGTGCGCGTTCCTGGCCGGCGAGCCGGTGTCGTGGAACGTGCTGTGGGAGAGCCGCGGCGCCGGGCTGCCCGCCCCGCTGGGCGCCCTCGTGCGCGTGGAGAAGGCCCTGCGCACGGCGCTGCGGGAGCTCGCCCAGTTCGGGCTGGCGCAGGTCGACCCGGCACTGCAGTCGGTGCAGGTGCACCGGCTCGGACAGCTGCTGCTGCTGGAGCGGCTGGGGGTCAAGGAGTACCCGATCTACCAGCAGGCCGCGCACGACGTGCTCACCGCGGCCGACCCGGCGATCCCGGACGACCCGTCGAGCTGGCCGCGCTACGAGGAGCTCAGCGCGCACCTGCTCTACTCGGACCTGCTGGCCGGCGGGACCGACGAGTCCCGCCAGCTCATGCTGCACTACGTGCGCTTCCTGTTCGTGCGCGGCGACCATGACAGCAGCCGTACCGTGGCCCAGCACGCGTACGACCGCTGGCGTCTCGCCCTGACCGACGAGCACGAGGACACCCTCGCGGCCGCCTACCACCTCGCCAACGCCATGCGTGCGGGCGGCGACGCGGCCGAGGCGGCCAAGCTCAACCAGCAGACGCTGGCCACCCTGCGCAATGTCTTCGGCGACGACGACGAGAGCACGCTGATGACCGCCAACAGCGTCGGGGCGGACCTGCGCCTGCGCGGCGAGTTCGTGGCGGCGCGCAACGTCGACCTGGACAACCTCGACCGTTACCGCCGGCTCTTCGGCGAGGCCTACCCGCGCACCCTGCGCTGCGCCAACAACCTCGCGGTGGACATGCGCCTGCTGGGCGACTTCCGCCAGGCGCGCATCATCGACGAGCAGACCCTCATGCACCGCCGCCGCGTGCTGCCCCACCCGCACCCGGAGACGCTGTGGTCGCTCGTCAGCCTGGCGCACAACCGCTTCGGCCTGGGCGAGCACGAGGTCGCGATCGAGATCCTCACCGAGGCCCTCCCGGTGCACGCCGAGGCGTTCGGGGAGGACCACCCGGGCGTGCTCACCGGGATGCGGTACCTCGCGATGGCCCTGCGCCGCGCCGGCGTCTATCCCCGGGCGCGCAAGGAGGCCGAGGCGACGATGGCGCTGTGGCTCGAGAAATTCGGCGACCACAGCGCCGACTCCCTCTCCGCCGTCCTCACCTACGCCAACTGCGTCCGCGCGAGCGGCGAGTTCGCGGCCGCGCGCACGGCGGCGCAGCAGGCGGCCGACGGCTTCGCCGCGATCCTCGGCGAGAAGCACCCGTTCACCCACGCGGCCCAGGCCGCGCTCGCCGCCGCCCTGCGCGCCGAGGGCGACCCCTCTGCGGCGGCGGAGCTGGACCGGCACGCGCTCGTGGGCCTCGCTCACTCCGTCGGGGCCGAGCATCCGTTCTCCGTCGCCTGCGCCATCGGCTATGCCTCCGACCTTGCCCAGTCCGGGCAGACGGCCGGGGCCGTGATCGCCTCGAAGGACACGGTCCGCGTGGCGCAGTCCGCTTTTGGGGCCCAGCATCCGGCGCTGCTGGTCGCGGGCTTCAATCACGCGCTCGATCTGCGCGCGGCGCATCCTGCCGGGGAGGATCGGGGGAGTGTGGCGGCGGCGGCTGAGGCGTTGCGGCGGCGGCTTGGTGATACGCATCCGGCTACGCAGACGGCCTTTGCCGGGCGGCGGCTCGAGTTCGATATCGAGCTGCCGGCGACCTGAGTTCGGTTGGTCGCGAAATATCCGGCTCGTTCCTCACCAGATATTTCGGATTTTTCGCCTGCGGGGCGATAAATCCGTTTCGCGGGCATTTTCTGGTCTGACGTTCGGCTCGTGAACCGATCGGGCCGCTCGATCCGATGAGGTTGGTGAGGGCCGCGGTCGGCGACTCGGCGGACGGATCGGGGGCGCTTCGGCGCGGCGCGGTGGGTGGGCGGCGGCGGTCTCGGCGGTGAGGGCCCGGCGGCCGCGGCTGGGAGTGCGGCGGGTATGGCGTCGGCGGGTGGCGCGGAGGTTGGCGGTGGCCTCCGTGCTGTGGTGGGCCGGGCGGGTGCGGGCGTGGCTTGGACGGGCGGCGTGGTGGTCGACGGCGGGGCGGGTGGCAGCGGCCTCCGTGCTGCCGATGTGGGCGATCCGGTGGGCGGGCGGCGGCCTCGGTGCGATGCCAGGGCCCGGGTGCTGGGGCTGCGGCGGGCGTGGCTTGGGCGGGTGGCGCGGTGGTTGACGGCGAGGCGGGTGGCGGTGCTTTCCGGGCGCTGCGGGGGTGGAGCGGGCGGCGGCCCTGGGCGTGGTGCGGTGATGCGGGCCGGCTGCTGGCACGGGCGGCGGAAGGCGGTCGGAGGTCTGGTGCCAGGGGTCGGGCGACGGCGTGCACGGGCTGATGGGTGGCGAGGGCGGTCGGATCGCGGCGGCGCGGGACCGTTGTTGGGGTGGCGGGCCGGTGGCTGGTGTGGGCGTGGCGCAGCAAGGCGGGCCGGCGGCTGGTGTGGGCGTGGTGCGCTGAGTGGGCGGAGCTCCGGTACGGGTCAGGCGACGGCGTGCTCGGCCCGATGGGCGGCCAGAGCCGCCAGCGCCCGTTGCCGCGGGATCGCGGAGACGCGGTCCGGCAGCCAGGAGTCGAGCCGTGCCCGCATGCCGTCGACCAAGCGGCGGCCGGCCGGCCCCAGGGCGTCCGACGTGTGCAGGGTCTCCAGGGTCTCGGCCACGGCCACCCGCCAGCGGGTGAACTCGAAGGCGGCGGTGTCGTCGGCGGTGCGGGAGTACTCGGTGCGCCAGAAGTCCGCGATGGCGAGATGGGCATAGCAACCGTGCAGCAGGGCGCCCGGCGGGCGTGGGTCGGTGCGCCACGGGGCGTAGTAGCGGCGGGCCGGCGGGTCCGGGCGCAGCATGTCGTGGAAGAGCAGCAGGGCGTTGAGCTTGCCGTGCTGCTGCTCGTGCACCAGGCCCGCCGCCAGGCGGCGCGGGTCCGGCGGGCGGGCCAGCGCCGCGGCGCCGAACGCGTCGCGGGACGTGGCGCTGCGGCCCGCCGCGGACAGCGGGACCACCGAGGTCAGGCAGCGGGACATGGACCGGAGGTGCCAGGGGTGGTGGGCGGCCAGCAGTGCGCCCGCCGCGGCCGTGTCCGCTCGCCACCGCTCGGCCTCGTCGGGCGGGAGGCGGTCCGTGAGCGGCAGGTCGTAGACGCCGCGGTAGGGGTCCAGGTCGTCCAGGTACAGCCGCAGGGGGCCCGCCTCCAGGCGCAGCAGCGGCAGCCAGGCCGACGCCTTGGCGACCGACAGGCCGGACGGCGAGACGGTCACCGTGGCCGGGCCGTCGACCAGGGCCGTGCCCCGCGCCGGGATCGACAGGCGGCCGTTCGGGGCGGGGGCGGTCCAGGTGGCGTCCAGGCCCGCGGCCAGCGCCGCGGCCGCCGCGACGCCGTGCAGGTGGTCGAGGTCCGCAGGAGTCGCGGGGCCGGTCAGGCAGTGGATGGCCCACGCGCCGACCTGGGGGTGGCCGAGGACCGCCCTCGTGGCCGCGGGGTTCTGGGCGTCGGCGGCGGCCAGGACGTGCGCGGCCTCGGGGGCCCGGTCGCGCGCGGCGTGGGCGACCTCGCGGACCAGCAGGACGTGCTTGGTGATCTGGCCCGCGCGCAGGGTGTCCAGGACCCGTTCGCCGCCGCGGCCGGTGGCGAGTTCGTCCAGGTCCTCGGGGCCGATGACCAGGGCGCGCGCTCCTGGCGAGGGGGTGGGGGTGTTCAGGGCTCGGCCCGGTCAGATGCTCGAATTGAAGCCGGCGACGGTTTCGTGGGGCTCGTCGACCTCGCCCAGCACGCGGCGGATCGTGTGAGCCAGGACACCGTTGCCCAGGGCGGCCAGGCGGGCCGGATCACGAAACGCATTCAGGACCGGTCCGTCACGCAGCGCATCCAGGTCGGGTAAGCCGGGCTCGAACCCGCTGTCCGGATTGCCCGAAAGGTCGGTCAATGTCGCGTGCAGCCGGTCCGGAGTGTCCGTTTTGCTACCATCCCGCACAAGGCCTGCCTTCACTGGGCGTCACCTATGTCTATCATCCACGACGCCCTTCCGCCCGCCCGCGGTTGGCGTCGCGGCCCGGGAATTCTGCATGAACGGGCCGTACGCGGCAATCGACGTGCGTCGCCGCGGACGGCACGTGCAAAAAATAGTTGGTGGCCGGAAAGGTTTCGCAGGCGACCACCGGAATTCGCCCGGCGGAGGCAATGCGGGGGCCCTGGGGCCCGTTCGGATCAGAAGTCGCCCTCGGCCACCTGGAAGAGATCAGAAGTCGCCCTCGGCCACCTGGAAGACCGTCAGGCCCAGTGCGCGCCACATCCGCACGACCTGCTGGCGGTCGTCGAACACGCCGATCACGTGGTACCGGCTGCGAATCTCCTGCTCGAAGATCTCCGCCTTCACGATCGAGTCGCGGCGCTGGTCGCCGAACCGGCGCATGAACAGCCCGCGGTAGGGCACGCCCACGTGCTCGGCGAGCCACGCCTCGGTGTCGGCGCGGCAGTCGTCGCTGCGGCCCGAGCAGAACACGATCTCGTGCCCGGCGGCGTGCATGGCCCGGACCGCGGCGATCACGGGCTCGTTGGGGAGGTCCTCGCCGACGCGGGACATGTCGTACGGGCTGCGGCCGTTGAACAGCGCCACGGTGCCGTCGATGTCCACGAGCACCGTGCGCGGCGCGTCCGGCGGCGGCTCGTAGGCGACGCCCACGGTCTCGTCGAGCACCGGCAGGGGCAGCGGCAGCGACCGGCCGGCGAGGTACCGCTGATGCATCGACCGGATCACGGCCTCTCCGACGTGCCCCTCGCCCGTGCGCAGGGCGTCGCGGCGGACGCACTCCTCCACGGGCACGTCGGTGAAGTCGCGGACGGTGAAGTGCGCCTTGCACTTCGCGGCCAGCTCGGCGAACTCGCGCACCACGCGGCCGCGCAGGTTCGTGTCGTCGCAGACCACGTCGGCGCCCCCGCGCAGCAGCGCCTCGACGGCGGCGTGGTGCGCCTCCGTGACCTGGCGCTCGGCCCGGCCGCGCCGCTCGTCGTCGGCCACGCGGCCGCCGTGCATCATGCGGCGCAGGTCGTCGCGGTTGATCCGCACGAGGTGTTCCTGCTGCTTGGCCCAGGTGGTCTTGCCCGACGCGGGCAGGCCGCGGGTGATCGTGAGCGTCGCCATCTACTCGGCCTTCCCGTCGTCCTCGGTGGCGCTGACTGTAGGGCGTACCTGCTGCCACAGCAGAGCCCCGTAGTCCTTGTCGTCCAGGCGCAGGAACAGGCACCCGCGCCGAGGGCTGCGGGCCACGGCGAACGCGAAGTCCTTGCGCGTCCAGCCCTCGGGCAGGACCGCCACGACCTGTGCGTACTCCTGCTCGACGGCCTTGGTCAGCTCCGCCACCGAGGCCGTGAGCCCGGCCGCGACGTCGCTCGCCCACGCGTGGAACTCGTCCGGCAGCGGCTCGAGCAGTTCGTCGAGCCGGCCGGCGAGCATCGCCTCCCACACGACCCGAGGGTTGAGGCCGGTGACGATCCGGTGCAGCCGCACGTACTCGGTGTACTTGATCTTCACCCGGGTGTCGGGGCCTGTGAAGTGCACCACGAGCCCCTCCCGGTTGTCGCGGGGCGGGGCGGCGAGGGCCTCGGCCAGGGTGCGGTACGAGAACGACTCCACCACCGGCCCGGGCCACCCCGGCACCGCGTCCGGGCCGTGGCTGCGGCCGGTCGCGATGTCCACGGCGCCGAGCAGCACCAGGTCGTCGAGGCCGTCGTAGTCCAGCACGATCCGGTTGGCGGGGTAGATGATCTCGAACAGCACCGTCAGGCCCGCGGGCGGCTCGAAGCGGCCGGCGTACCGTGCCCGGAACACCGCCGTCGCGTGCCGCGCCTGCTCGGAGTCGAACGAGCCGCGGGTCGCCAGGGCCCAGCCGTCCGGCGTCGGGAAGAGCACGCCCAGCGAGCCGTCGGCCTTGTCCGTCACCGCGACGGGGCCCTCGAGGTCGAGCTCCGGGGCGCCCGGCTGGCCGTGGTTGAAGAACTTCGTGAACGGCCGCGCCAGCACCTGCCCGTCGCGAGCCACGACGAGGCCGCGGCACGCGAGGGTGGCCGCGTTCCACACGTTCTCGTACTGCGTCTTCTCCGTGTAGTTGTGGATCAGCAGCGGCAGCGAGGGGTGGGTCTGGGTGCGGATGTACCCGCCGCCGACCATGTCGGCCAGCAGCTTCGGGTCGCAGAGTTCATCGAT
Source organism: Dactylosporangium sp. NPDC000244 (assembly GCF_040300725.1). NCBI lineage: Bacteria > Bacillati > Actinomycetota > Actinomycetes > Micromonosporales > Micromonosporaceae > Dactylosporangium > Dactylosporangium sp. NPDC000244. The sequence continues at coordinate 103,560 of NZ_JBEPEH010000020.1, read as the reverse complement.
GTGGAGGCCCATAGCGCGGTACAGCGTAGGCGCGGCGCGCCACCGCTCGCGACGGGAATACGGCCAGGGTGTGGCGCGTTGTGCGGGGCGGTCAAAGAGCTGTGCGGACGACATGGCAGACTTGACCGACGGCCAACTCAGGTTCCGGTTCACGTCCATGTGGCGACCCGGCGACCGACTGATCGAAAGGACCACGGCCATGAAGCCGGACATTCACCCGCAGTACGTGACCACCGAGGTCACCTGCTCCTGCGGCAACTCCTTCACCACCCGCAGCACCGCCAAGGGCGGGCAGATCCACGTGGAGACGTGCTCGGTCTGCCACCCGTTCTACACGGGCAAGCAGCGCGTGCTCGACACCGCTGGGCGGGTCGCGAAGTTCCAGCAGAAGTACGCGAAGGTCCAGGCCCAGAAGGCCGGCAAGTAGCTGCGCTTCCGGCGCCCGTCCACGACCCCGCAAGGGTTGTGGACGGGCGCCGTCTTCGTGTTGAGGGACCCCGACCACGCTGGAGAGGACTGGAGAGGACATGACCGCCGACACCCGGCTCGCCACGCTGTTGGCGGAGTACCAGGAGATCGAGCAGAAGCTCGCCGACCCGAGCATCCACGCCGACCAGGCGCTGGCCCGCAAGACCGGCCGCCGGTTCGCGGAGCTCTCGCCGATCGCGAAGACCGCCGGCGAGCTCGAACAGGCCCGGGAGGACCTCACGGCCGCGCGCGAGCTCGCGAGCGAGGACGCGGCGTTCGCGGCCGAGGCCGACGAGCTGCAGGAGCGCATCCCGCTCATCGAGGAGCGCCTCGCCGAGCTGCTCGCCCCGCGCGACCCCAACGACGCCAAGGACGTGATCCTCGAGGTCAAGGCCGGCGAGGGCGGCGAGGAGTCGGCGCTGTTCGCGGGTGACCTGCTGCGGATGTACCAGCGCTACGCCGAGCGGCACGGCTGGGTCACCGAGGTGCTCGACTCCCAGGAGTCCGACCTCGGCGGCTTCAAGGACGTCGCCATCGCGATCAAGACCCGCGGCATCCCCGACGGCGGCAACGGCGTCTGGTCGCGGCTCAAGTGGGAGGGCGGCGTGCACCGCGTCCAGCGCGTGCCGGCCACCGAGTCGCAGGGCCGCATCCACACCTCCGCGGCCGGCGTGCTGGTCACCCCCGAAGCGGAGGAGGCCGGCGACGTCGAGATCGACCAGAACGACCTGCGCATCGACGTGTTCCGCTCGTCCGGGCCGGGTGGCCAGAGCGTCAACACGACCGACTCGGCGGTGCGGATCACCCACCTGCCGACCGGGATCGTGGTCTCCTGCCAGAACGAGCGCTCCCAGCTGCAGAACAAGGACCGCGCGATGCGGATGCTGCACGCCAAGCTCGTCGCCCTGGCCGAGGAGCAGGCGGCGGCCGCGGCCGGGGACGCGCGGCGCTCCCAGGTCCGCACGGTCGACCGGTCGGAGCGCATCCGGACGTACAACTTCCCGCAGAATCGGATTTCCGACCACCGGATCGGTTACACCGCGTACAACCTCGACCTGGCGCTCAGCGGGGACCTCGACAGCGTGCTGGATGCCCTGGCCGAGGCCGACCGCAAGGCGCGGCTCGCGGGAGAGGACCAGCTCAGCCGAGGGTGACGGGGGTCTAACGCCGACGTCACATTGCGGAAACGGTGCAGGGGCACCCTGGTCTCGGGTAGCGTTCCACGCGAAACCGGGCCGCACCCAGCGTGATCGCCGACACATCCGGAGGGCTGCTATGCCGTCGCCATCGACGCCAGTCGACATCTCCGCGGCTCCGCGGGCCGTGGTGAGCACCGCCGCCGACCTCATTTACCGGGTCGGGCGTTCGGTGCTGGGCGCCGACAAGGTCCCGACGGCGAAGGCGAACGCGTGGGCGGCCGTGTGCGCCGACCAGGAGCGCGCCCGCATCCGGGAAGAGAACGCCCGAATCGTGCTCGCCCGCTGAGCCGAATCACCCAGGACGGAACGCTCAGGACGCCGCGCGGGGGCGCGGCGTCTTAGCGCGCAGCATCGCGTGGTCGGCCGCCTCGAAGGCCTCCGACACGCTCTGGAAGTCCTCGCCGGAGAGCCCGGCCCAGCCGATCGTGACGCCCACCGGCGTGCCCGGGACCAGCGACTGCCAGTCCTCGCCGGCGATCGCGCTCTCGATGCGCCGTGAGATCTCCCGCGCCTCGCCCGGCGAGGTGGTCGGCAGCACCACCACGAACTCGTCGCCGCCGTAGCGGGCCACGAAGTCGCCCTTGCGCATGACGCGGTTGAGCACCCCAGCCACCCGCTGCAGCACCAGGTCGCCCGACAGGTGGCCGTGCACCGTGTTCACCTGCTTGAACCCGTCCAGGTCGCAGACGCCGAGGGCCGCATGGCCGCCCGCCCCCACGAGCTTGGTGATGTGCTCCTCCAGGTAGCGGCGGTTCGGCAGGCCGGTCAGCGGGTCGGTCTGTGCCTCGCCCCGGTGGAAGTCGACCTTGCGGACCAGGTCCTCGTGGTCCAGCAGCGCCGCGACCCCGTCGACGAACAAATCGCGCAGCAGGTCGAGCTGGGTGTTGGCGGCCCGGTAGGCGATGCGGTCCGCGTGGTAGGCCGAGCGGTAGTCGCCCGCCCCGAGGTGCGCCAGGGCGCGCAGCCGCAGCAGCTCGGCCGGGCCGAGGGAGTCGTCGCTGACCCGGGCCGTCTCCAGCCGGGCCACCGCCTCGATCGGGCGGCGCTCGGAGATCGCCTGGCACACGGCGCCGAGCGTGCGGAAGTCCTGCGCGCGCGTGGACAGGCCGGCCGACTCCAGCAGCGGCCACGGGTCGATCGCGGGGGCGGAGGCGCCGAGGGTGCACAGCCGTACGGCCGCATAGCCCATCGCACCCCGGGCCACCGGACGCAGCCGGTCCACCTCGTCGTCGCGGACGCGGCGCTCGAGGTCCGTGGCGATGTCGCGCAGGATGCGCAGGCAGCCCTCGCTGTCGCCGCGATGGTCGAGGTCCACGGCGAGGCGCAGGCGGATCTGCGGCGCGGCGAAGTCGGTGCTCGCCGTCGGCACGCCGGCCTCGACCGCGACCGCGCGGGCCCGGTCCATGGCCGAGAGCGCGTGGCCGTGGAAGCCGGTGTACGAGTACGCCATCGCGAGGTTGTGCCAGCCCCACGCCGTGGACTCGTCCATCAGCTCGACCGCGCCGAGCGCCCGGGAGCCGTGCACGAGGGCGCGCACGCAGTGGTCGAGCGAGCCGGCGCTCAGGGCCACGATCGCGGCCAGGGCCTGCAGCTCGCCGTACTGCCCCGGGTCCTGCAGATGCCGGGCGGCCGCCAGCCCGGCGTCCAGCGCCGCGGCGTACTCCTCCGACCGCCCCAGGTTGATCAGCGTGATGAGCCGCAGCTTGAGCGCCTCGACCCGCTCGGCCGGGGCCTGGTCGCCCTCGAGCACCCGCTCCACGACCGTGAGCGCCTCGCCGAGGCGATCGTCGAAGATGAGCCGCCGCGCGCGCGTCAGCTCAGCCGTGCGGTCGCCCACCGCCATCCGAACCCCCTCCAGCGCGCCTCATGATTATGGGGTGCACCGACTCGAAGATGACACGCCGGAACGAGAGTTGCCCACGCTTTCACAGCTGATCACGGCGGCGACCGCGACCCTGGCACAAGCCGGCGTGGCCTCGCCCCGCGTCGACGCCGAGCTGCTGGCCGCCCACGTGCTCGGCGTGCCCCGCTCCCGCCTGCTCACCGCCGCCGTCACCGGCCCGCAGGCCGCGGAGCTGGAGCGGCTGGTGGCCCGCCGCGCCGCGCGCGAGCCGTTGCAGCACCTGACCGGCACCGCGCCCTTCTACGGGCTGGAGCTCGCCGTCGGCCCGGGCGTGTTCATCCCGCGGTTCGAGACCGAGCTGCTGGTGGAGTGGGCGCTCAAGCAGCCGGCCCGGCGCGTCGTCGACCTGTGCTCCGGCTCGGGGGCGATCGCCGTGGCCTTCGCCACCCGGCGCCCCGAGGCGGAGGTGCACTGCGTCGAGCGCTCCGAGCGGGCGCTGCCCTGGCTGCGGGAGAACGTCGCCCGCCTGGCCCCGGCGGTCCGGGTCGTCGAGGCCGATGTGTCCGACGGATCGGTTCTTTCCGATTTATCCGGTACCGTCGATCTGCTGCTGTGCAACCCGCCCTACGTCCCCGAGGCGACCCCGGTCGACGTCGAGGTGGCCGAGCACGACCCGCACGACGCGGTCTTCGCCGGCGACGACGGCCTGGCCCTCATGCCGGCGATCGCCCGCACGGCGGCCCGGCTTCTGCGGCCCGGCGGCCGGCTGGCCATCGAGCACGACGACACCCAGGGCGAGTCGCTGCCGGAGCTGCTGCGCGGCACCGGCCTGTTCACCGGCGTCGAGGACCACCGCGACCTGGCCGGCCGTCCCCGGTTCGTCACCGCGAACCGGGGCGACCGGCACCTCGACTGAGCGCCGCGGCAGGACAGGGCCTAACGCGCCGCCACGATCAGGTTCGTCAGGAAGGCCACCGTGGCGGCCGGGACCGCGGCGGTGCCGGAGAGCGTCTCGTCGAGCCAGGACTCCCGGACGATGCCGTTGCCCCGCAGCGGGGCCACCGCGCCGGGGTCCGTCCGCCAGTGGTCCACCACGAGCGCCGCCCACTCGCCGGCCCCGAGCTGGGCCTTGCTGCCGCCCCGCACCCGCTGGCGGATCTTGCGGGCCAGCCGTCCGGCGGTGACGCGCGCGGCCGCGGCCCGGGTGCCGATGCCGCCCTGCCCGAGCTTGGCCGGGATGAGCCCGGAGTCGAGCGGCACCGCGGCGAGCTTCGGGTCGAGCCGCTCGATGAGCTGCCCGGTGAGCCGGCCGCCGCGCTTGTCGTCGGGCGACACCGCGTGCGCGAGCTCGACGAACCGGCGGTCGAACATCGGGTTGATGAAGAAGCGGTTGGTGGCCGCCACCGAGCCGTGCGCGCCGGCCCACCGCTGCATCCGCTGGAAGAGGTAGAACTGGTCGATCGCGCGCAGCCACTCGGAGGAGGTGCCCTCGAAGCCGGCCCAGATCAGCTCCAGCGCGTCGGTCTGCGCCCGAGCGGCGAAGTCCGGCTCCAGCGCCTGGGGCAGGACGGCCTCGTTGGCATACAACCGCCAGTTGGCCAGCTTGGCGACCAGCGCCTGCGACGTCGTCGCGCCGCGCGGCTGGCCGAAGTAGTAGAAGCCGCGGCAGGTCTCGCCGCCGAGCCCGGAGAGCCGGTGGCCCTGCTCCAGGTTGCTCTCGGCCAGCAGGAGCGGGGCCAGGGCGAGCGGGCTGGCCATGCAGTCGAGCGCGGCCGAGGCCTCGAGCGCCAGCCGCCACGCGTCCGCGGGCGTCACCGGCGGCTGGTCGTCGAGCCAGTAGATCTGGTGGTCCAGCCCGCACAGCTCGCTCAGCTTGGCCGCGTGCCGGGCGTCGGAGCCACCGTGCACGTCGACGGTGAGCGCGCGCAGCCCGGGCCGCAGCTTGGCCGGCACCGCGCACAGCAGCACCCGGGTGTCCTGGCCGCCGGTCAGCTGCAGCACCGTGGCCGGGTGGTCGCCGAGGTAGGCGGTCTGGAAGTCCTCGAGCAGCCCGGCCATCTCCTCGACGGCCGTCTCCACGGTCGGCGTCGCCCCTTCGAGCTGCAGGGACGGCTCGATGTACCGGCGGGCCCGCACCTGGCCGCCGGACAGCACGGCGAGCGACCCGGCCTCGAGCTTGAACACGTCGCCGAACACGGTGCCCAGCCCGACCTGCCAGCCCACGAGGCTCTGCAGCCCCAGCGCGGCGGTGTTCAGCGTCGAGCCGGCCAGCGCCTTGAGCGCGAGGGCGCTCGTCGACACCGCGGCGACGCCATCGCCCTGCCAGTAGAAGACCTGCAGGAAGCCCAGCCAGTCGGTCGCGACCACGGTCGGCGCGGCGGGGGAGGAGCGGTGCGCGGCCGCGAACGGCGGCACGAGCGCGGCCAGGGCCGCGCCGTCCACGCCGGAGCCGTCCTTGAGCAGTCCCGCCAGGGCGTCGGTGGAGACCTCGCCGGACCGGGTGCGCGCCGCGCGGCCGAGCCGGACCGTGAATCCGCCGGCCTGCTCCTCGACGCGGTCGCCCGGGTCCTGCGCGCCCAGCGCGACCCAGCCGTCGGCGCCGGAGAACACGGTGGCCTCGCCGAGGGCCGCGACCGCCGCCGGTGCCGGGGCGCCCGGCGCCGACCCCGGGGCGAACGAGACCGCGAGGAAGGACCTCACCGCGACCACCGCGCGGCAGGGAAGAATGGCAGCGCAGGACGCGAAAACATGGTGGCCATCGTAGACCTCACCCCGATCGGCCGGATGTCTCACCCATGACGCAAACCTGACATCGCGCGGGCCGCGACCTTCGCTGCGAATTGACAGGTTTTCGCGCCGCGGGTCTGTGGTTAACTCTGCGGGTGTTGCGTCGAATCTGGGCGAGGCGAACGCTGGCCGAGGCTTTCTCGTCACGGGAGAACAGCTTCGGCTTCCTGCGGCTCCTGTTCGCCTTCCTGGTCCTGCTGTCGCACACCTTTCCGCTGGGTTACGCGCGCGACGATCCCGGGGCCGGCATCACCAACGGCCAGGCCGAATTGGGCGAAATCGGCATCATCGGCTTTTTCGTCATATCTGGGTTCCTGATCACCCGAAGCGGGTTGCGCTTCGGGCTCGGCCGCTTTCTCTGGCACCGGGCCCTGCGCATCCTGCCCGGGTTCTGGGTCTGCCTGGTGGTGACCGCGTTCGTGCTCGCGCCGCTGGTCGCGCTGCTGGAGCGGGGCAACCTCAGCGGATTCTGGTCGCATCACGAGGGCCCCGCGCAATACGTCGCCAAGAACCTGTTCCTGGCGATGCAGCAATACGGGATCTCCGATCTCCTGCTGGACACCCCGTATGCGCACCGCACCGGCGACAGCGTCTTCGACGGTTCGCTGTGGAGCCTGATGTACGAGGTGGGCTGCTATTTCATGGTCGGCGGCCTGGCGCTCGTCGGGGTGCTGCGGCGCGCCAAATTCGTGGTGCTCATCATGGCCGCGGCCGGCTTCGCCGTCATGATCTACGACCTCATCCAGGCCCCGAAGGTGCCGGGCCCGCAGGGAATCCACGGCCCGGTCCTCGGATTCAACGGCCTGGACCGGTACTCGCTGATTTACCTGACGTATCTGTTCCTGCTCGGGGCGTTGTTCGAGCTGTACAAGAACCGCATCGTCATGAACGACGCGGGCGCCCTCGTGGCCGTCGTCGTGCTGCTGGGCACCGTCCAGTTCGGCGGCGTCGCGGTGCTCGGCTACCCGGCCTTCGCCTACCTCATCCTGTGGCTGGCGATCCGGCTGCCCCGGTGGCTGCGCGGCATCGGCCGCAAGCAGGACTACTCGTACGGCTTCTACATCTACGCCTTCCCGGTCCAGCAACTGCTGGCGCTGCTCGGGGTGCCGGACTGGGGCATGCTCGCCTACATCGCGCTCTCCACGGCCGGCACGTTCGTCCTGGCCGTGCCGTCCTGGCACCTCGTCGAGCGGCCCGCGATGGGCTTCAAGGACTGGACCCCGCGCCGCTCGCGCCGCCGGCCGGAGCAGCGGCCCGCCGCGGACCCGGCCGGGCCGCCCCGGGAGCTGGCGAAGGACGGCGCCTGATCAGCGCACGACGGCGGGGGACCAGGCGTCGGGGATGAGCACCCGAGAGGCGCCCGACCCGTCGGCCGGCACGACCCAGACGTCGCTGGCGGCCGGGCCCTCGCCGGCGCGCGGCAGGCCGTACACCACCTGCGAGTCGTCCAGCCACTCGATCTGGTCGTCCACGCTGCGCGGCTCGGCCAGCCGGGTCGCCTTGCCGGTGGCGATGTCGTAGACGGTCACGCCCCACTCGCCGGCGGGGCGCCCGGCGCGCTCCTTGAACGCGATCCGCTTGCCGTCCGGCGACAGCGAGGGGCACTCGGCATCCTCCCGCAGCGCCTCCAGCCGGCCCGTCGACATGGTGCCGCGCACCAGCCACGTCTTCTTGCCGGAGGCCGCGGTGGCGTAGAAGTGGTCGTCGTCGGCGAACGTGACGCCCCACATGTTGCGGTCCTTGGCGTCGATCGCCTTGCCGTCGACGGTGAGCGTGAACTGCTCGATGTTCGTGGTCTTGCGGCCGGCGATGTTCGTGACCAGCGTCTCCGTGGAGAACTGGCCCGGCGAGGAGTAGTCGTGGCCCGAGACGAACGTCGTGGTCGCGACCATCGAGCCGTCGCGGGACAGCCGGGTCCGGCTCGGCACGCCCGACAGCGGCAGGTCCAGGACGGGGGACCAGTCCGCGCCGAGCACCCGGGCGGTGTAGGTGGTGACGACGCCCGGCTTCGCGGCCAGGCACACCGCCTGCCCCTCGCGGGCGTAGACGCGGTCGCAGCTCACCGGCGTGAACGCGCGGGGGCCGGCGGGCGCGGTGAGCGGCACCTCGGCGACCTTGCCGTACCGCTCGCCCAGCGCCGTGCTGCGGAAGACGATGCGCGGCCCGCTCTGCACCGCGGTGAGGTCCTCGATGGTCGCCACCGGCGGAGCGTCCTGCGCCGCCTTGGTCTGGGCCCGCCGTGCGAACACGACGTAGCCCACCGAGCTGAGCAGGGCGACGGCGATGACGACGCCGAGGGCGATCAGTTTGGCGCGATTGCTCACGCGGCGGCCTCCGTGGTGGGTGCTGCCGCAACGGCCCGCAGCAGCCAGACGGCCACGGCCAGAGTGACGGCGAGCAGCCCCGCCACGAGGTAGAGCGCGTGGGTGCTGCCGAGCAGCAGCCACAGGCTGCCGAACGCCAGCGAGGACGCGAACCGGGCGAGCACGACCACGGTCTGGGCGGCCGCGATGCCGCTGCCACGCGCCTGCGGGTCGACCAGCGGGGTGACCAGCGCCGGCAGGACGCCGTCGGTGGCGGCGTAGTACGTGCCGATGAGGGCCAGCACGACGATCGTCGCCGAGAGGCCGGTGAAGGGGCCGGCCGCGAACAGGTAGACCAGCAGCAGCGCGACGTGGCCGCCGAGGAAGACGCGGGTCCGCCCGATGCGGTCGGCGAGGCGCCCGAACGGGATGGCCAGCAGCAGGTACGCGATGTTGGTGCCGACGTAGAGCAGCGGGAAGTACTTCGCGGCGAAGTGGTCGCGCTCCTGCAGCGAGAGGTAGAGGAAGCCGTCGCCGACCGTGAACAGCGCCAGCAGCCCGGCCGCGACCAGCGGGCGGCGCAGCCGCGGCCCGGTGACCTCGCGCAGCAGCTGCCGCACGTTCTGGGCCGTGCGCGCGGTCTTCGCCCGGTGGTTGGGCACGAAGAGCACGATGACGGCCACGCCCACCGCGGCGAACCCGGCCGAGACGATCCAGACCGAGTTGTAGTCGCCGGGCACGAGCAGCAGCATCGAGAAGGCGACCAGCGGGCCGATGGCCGCGCCGATGGTGTCGAGCGTGCGGTGCACCCCGAAGGCGCGGCCGAGCGCCTTCGGGTCCGACGAGTCGGCAATGATGGCGTCCCGCGGCGCGGTGCGCAGGCCCTTGCCGAGCCGGTCGGCGGTCACCACGGCGCTGATTGGGCCGAGGCTGTGCGCGACCAGCATGCCGACCCGGCTCAGGGCGGACAGGGCGTAGCCGGTGGTCGCGACCCACTTGGGCCGGTTGGACCGGTCGCTGACGTAGCCGCCGCCGATGCGCAGCAGGGCGCTGACGCCCTGGTAGAGGCCGTCGACGAAGCCGTACGCGAGCACGCCCAGGCCGAGCTCGGCGGTGAGGTACAGGGGCAGCACCGCCGACACCATCTCGGAGGAGACGTCGGTCAGCAGGCTCACGATGCCGAGCAGCACCACTGTCGTGGCGATCCGCGGGGCCGCCCGGGACGGCGACTTGGAGCCGGACTTGCCACCCGGACGGTCCCGCAGGGTCAGGTACATCTGGTGCTTCTCACCTTCGTGCGGCCCGCAGCGCCTCTACCACGATCTCCTGCTGGTCGGGCGTGATCTGGGGGAACAACGGCAGGGTCAGGATCTCCACGGCCGCCTGTTCCGCGTGCGGGAAACTGCCCTTGGCATAGCCCAGGCCGGCGAAGGCCGGCGTGAGGTGGATCGGGTAGGGGTAGTGGATGCCCGCGCCGACCCCGGCGGCGTTGAGCCGGGCCAGGACCTCGTCGCGGCGGGTGGAGGAGCCGTCCGGGCTCGCCTCCCGGATCACGTAAAGGTGCCACACGTGCTCGTTGCCGTCCAGCGTGACCGGACGGGTCACGTCGAGGCCGTCGAGCAGCTCGTCGTACCGCGCGGCGGCGGCCCGGCGAGCGGCGTTCCAGCCGGCGAGGCGGGTCAGCTTGGCCCGCAGGACCACCGCCTGCAGCGCGTCCAGGCGGCTGTTGAAGCCGACCACGTCGTGGACGTACTTGGTCAGGCCGCCGTGGCTGCTGATCGTGCGCACCGAGACGGCCAGGGCCTCGTCGGCGGCGACGACCGCGCCGGCGTCGCCGTAGGCGCCGAGGTTCTTGCCCGGGTAGAAGCTCGTCGCGGCGATGCCCTCGGCGCCGGCCCCGGCCCCGAAACGGGTCGCGCCCTGGCACTGGGCCGCGTCCTCGACGATGACGACGTCGGTCCGGGCAGCACTGGACAGGCCGGCCCGCAGCCGCTCGACCGGGGCGAGCTGGCCGTAGAGGTGCACCGGGACGATCGCCCGGGTCTTGGGCCCGACCGCGGCCAGCGCCGCGTCGACGTCGATGAGGTACGTCAGCGGGTCGCAGTCGACGAGCACCACGCGCGCGTTGATCCGGGCCACCGCCTCGGCCGTGGCGATGAACGTGTTCGCCGGCAGGATGACCTCGTCGCCGGGCTCGACCCCGGCCGCCCGCAGCGCGAGCTCGAGGGCGTCCGTGCCGTTGGCGACCCCGACGCAGTGCGCGACGCCGCTGAACTCGGCGTATTCGCGCTCGAAGGCCGTGACCTCGGCGCCCCCGATGAACGCGGTGTTCTCCAGGATGCGCTTGAAGCCGAGGGCGACGTCTTCGGCGACCTCGGCGTGGGCCGCCTTCAGGTCGACAAGGGGGATCATGAAGCGGAACTCCCAACGAGCTTGGAGAGGATGCCGACGATGTGATCCTGGTCGGCCTCGGTGAGCTTGTGGTGCAGCGGCAGGATGAGCGAGTCGCGGGTGAGCCGCTCGGTGTTCGGCAGGCCGTCCGTCGGCGGGGCGTCCTGGTAGGCCGGCTCCAGGTGGGAGGCCATGATGCCGCGCCGCGCGGAGACCCCCGCCGCCGCGAGCTCGGACAGCACCCGGTCGCGGCCGACGCCGAACTCCGGCGAGAGCAGGACCCAGAACGACTGGAAGTTGGACTCGCCGTAGGCCGGATCGCGCACCGCCCACAGCCCCTCGACGTCCGCGAGCAGTTCCTGGTAGCGCGCCGCGAGCCGGCGGCGCTGGGCCACCAGCCCGGCGAGCCGGCCCAGCTGCACCAGACCCACCGCGGCCTGGATGTCGGTCATCCGGAAGTTCCAGCCGGTCTCGAGGTAGGCCTCGAGGATCGGCTGGGCGCTCGCGTGCCGGTCGGCGGCGGAGACGTTCATGCCGTGCTCGCGCAGCCGCCGCAGCCGGACCGCGCGGTCGGCGTCGTCGAGGGTGAGCATGCCGCCCTCGCCGGTCGTGATGACCTTGCGCGGATGGAACGACCACGCCGAGATCAGCGAGCCGGCCCCGACCGGCGCCCCGTAGGCGGTGGAGCCGGCGGCGCAGGCCGCGTCCTCGACCAGCGGGACGCCCCACTCGGCCGCGGCCTGGCGCACCGCTCGCACGTCGAACGGGACGCCGCCCTGGTGCACCGCGATGATGGCGGCCGTACGCCCGGTGCGCACCCGATCCAGCGTCTCCACGGTCACGTTGCCGGTCTGCAGGTCCACGTCGGCGAAGACCGGCGTGGCCCCCACGTAGCGGACCGCGTTCGCGGTGGCGATGAAGGAGAACGATGGCACGATCACCTCGTCGCCCGGCCCGACGCCGAGCGCGATGAGCGACAGGTGCAGCGCCGTGGTGCAGGAGCTGACCGCGACCCCCTGGCCGGCCCCGACCAGCGCGCTGAACGACCGCTCGAACTCGGCCACGCGCGGGCCCTGGGCGACCCATCCGCTGCGCACGGCGTCGGCGGCGGCCTGGGCCTCCTCCTCGCCCAGCATCGGGATCATCACCGGAATGGTGGCGCTCATGCGCTCGCCCCGCCCGCGGGCTGGTCGGCGAAGCGCTCGGCCCGCCACCACTCGACGAGGGCCTGCAGGCCCTCGTTCATGCTGAGCTCGGTGCGGAACCCGAGCTTCTGCTCGGCGTGCGAGGTGTCGGCCAGGCGCCGCGTGACGCTGTTGACGGTGCGGGCCGGCCCGTGCTCTGGGCTCAGGTCCGACTTCATCACGGCCCCCAGCGCGGCGGCCAGCTCCTTGAGGCTGGTCTCCTCGCCGCTGGCGATGTTGAACACGTCGTCGGTCACGTCGGCCTCGGCGGCGAGAATGTTCGCGCGCGCGATGTCGGCGACGTGGACGAAGTCCATCGTCTGCAGCCCGTCGCCGAGGATCAGCGGCGGCGTGCCCGACTCGATGCGCTCCATCCACCGGATGAGCACCTCGGTGTACAAGCCGTGCACGTCCATGCGCGGGCCGTACACGTTGAAGTAGCGCAGCGCGACGTAGTCCAGCCCGTACATCGCGTGGAAGCTGCGCAGCATGCCCTCGTTGAAGGCCTTGGCCGCGCCGTAGAACGTGTCGTTGTTGTACGGGTGGTGGCGCTCGGTGGTCGGGAACTGCTCGGCCAGGCCGTACACCGACGCCGACGAGGACGCGACGACCTTGCGCACGCCGGCCGCCTGGGCCGCCTCGAGCACGTTGAAGGTGCCGTCCACCAGCACCTCGTTGGCCAGGCGCGGCTCGCTGGCGCACTGGGTGATCCGGATGGCCGCGAGGTGGAAGACGAGGTCGATGCCCTGGCTGAGCTCGTGCACCAGCGCGGCGTCGCGGATGTCGCCCTCGACCACGCGGACCGGCCCGTTGGCGCTCGCCCAGGCCAGGTTGGCCATCCGGCCCCGCACCAGGTTGTCCAGGACCACGATGTCGGCGGCCCCGCCCTGCGCGAGCAGGTCGACCACGTGGGAGCCGATGGTGCCGGCGCCCCCGGTCACCAGGACGCGCGCTCCGCGAATCGGCACAGACGCATTGCCCATCAGTCTTCACCCTCCAGGGGGACAGCCACTCCGCCGTCGGCGAGGCTACGCGACGCGGCCTCCAGGATCTCCAGGACCCGCAGCCCCGCCCGCCCGTCGGTGAGCGACGGCACACCGGTGCGGATGGCGGACGCGAACGCGGTGACCATCTGCCCGAGCGCCTCCTTCTCGGTCAGCGCGGGCGCGAGCATGTCGCCGGAGCGGTACGAGATCTGCATCTCGCGGCGCTGGTCCGGGGCGAGCTCGTCCGGCGCGGCGACCTCGACGCCCCGGTCGTAGATGGCGATGCGCTGGGTCGGGCTGAGGTCGTCCCACACCAGCGTCCGCTTCGAGCCGCCGACGATGGTCGTGCGCACCTTGATCGGCGAGAGCCAGTTGACGTGCACGTGCGCGATGGCACCGGTGTTGAGCTGCAGCGTGAGGTAGGCGACACAGGCGCGGCCGGCGCCGATCGGGTCCGCGCCGTGCGCGCTGACCGAGACCGGGCGCACGCCGTCGGGCAGCACGAAGTCCAGGATGGACAGATCGTGCGGGGCGAGGTCCCACAGCACGTCGATGTCGCGCTGCACCAGGCCGAGGTTGATCCGTACGGAATCCAGATAGTGCAGCTCGCCCAGCTCACCGCTCTGGACGGCCTCGCGGATCCGGGTCACCGCCGGGGTGTAGCAGTAGGTGTGGTCGCACATGAGGGCGAGGCCGCGGTCTTCGGCCTCGGCCACCAGCCGGCGCCCCTCCGCGACCGTGGCCGCCAGCGGCTTCTCGACGAGCACGTGCTTGCCCGCCCGCAGCGCGGCGAGCGCCACGTCCACGTGCGTGCCCGCGGGGGTGGCGATGGCGACGGCCTGTACGCCCGGGTCGGCGAGCACGGTGGACAGGTCGTTCGTGGCCTCGACCGTGGAGTAGCCGCCCAGCACCCGCCGGGCACGCGTGACGTCCAGGTCGCACAGCGCTCGCAACCGGAAGGACGGCGATGCCATGAAGTTGCGCACGAGATTCGGCCCCCAGTAGCCGGCCCCCACGACGGCTACGCCGATCGGCTCAGAGTCGGCCTGGACGTTTGTTGAATTCACACATACTCGATTCGGTCAACCCGACATAGGCCGAGAGGTGGACGATTTCCGGCACAACGTGTTGAGCACGACACGCACGCGGCACGGGCAAGCTACCGCTACAGTCAAGCAATGGCGCGGCACTGACGGAAATCTGGCACAGTGATCCTTTTCCTGCAACGTGTTGAGCAGCCATCTTCCGTCGTGAATAAAGATGATCGTGGCCGTGACGGTCGTGGATTCCAGCCGGTCGGCCGAGTTGTGCGGACGCCCTAAGCGCCCTGCGGCCGCCCCCGCGGGATGGCGGCCCGTGAATGGACACGGATTGAAAGTCGCATACACTGCGACGAACTTGGAACTGAGCTAGCCGCGGCTTGATTGCCATCCTTAGGGGGACATGGCCAATGGTGCACTCGAATCAGGGCAGGCGACTGGGCCGCAGAGGATTGATTCTGATCGCTGCATCCGGGGCGCTGCTCCTCGCGGGGGCCGGGCTGTGGGTGGTGACCAGCCGGGCCAGCTCCGTGCCGAAGTGCGCGCCGGGCCAGAGCGCGGCCGATTGCCGGGCGCTCACCGGCGGCTCGGGGTCGGCCGGCGGGGACTCGTCGGAGCAGCTGGGCGACGGGGCCGATCCGGGCAAGGCGGGGTTCGGCAGCGCAAAGCCGTCCGGCAGCGCCGCCGGTGCGTCCGCGGCCGGCGGGAGCGGGGCCGGTGGCGGCACCGCCAGCGGAAAGTATCCGGCCCGCTACTCGGTGGGTGCGCCGGGCGTCGGCAAATACAAGCAGTCCGACGCGAAGCTTCCGGTGCCGCCCGGTTATCAGGAAGTGGCGGCGAGCGACAGCCAGAGCAAGGCGTACAACCTGTACACCTGCGGGAACGTCACCCTTGATCACAAGTACATCCACGGCTTCATTTACATCGGCACGGACTGTCACGGCACGGTCAACATCACGAACTCGATTATCGCGCCGCCGCCGGGTTCGAATCAGCGCGCGATTCTCGTCAACGCCAACGGCTCGGGCAAACTGACGCTGAACATATCCAACACCACCATCCGCCCGGAGCCGGTCGGTTTGGGACAGAAGAGCGGGTCGCTCAACGACCACGCGATCAATGACTGCGGGACGTGCACCATCCACCTGAACCGGGTCGACGTGGCCAATACCGGCGGTATGTGCCTGTGCGGCCAGAATGTCACGATCGAGAACAGCTGGTTGCACGACAACTACATCGCCAACCTGACCGACCCGTCGGCGGCACACACCGGGGGCGTGTTCCCGTACGGCGGCACCGGCCCGCTGACGATCAAGAACAGCCGGCTGGAGCCGGGCGTCAACGCCTACACCGGCCAGGAGATCCCGAACTACTGGCAGGCCATCACGGCGGTGCTGTTCACCCAGAGCTCCGGCGGCTCGACGCTGACCAACTACAGCGTCACCGACAGCTTCATCTCGCTCGGCGCCTACGGGTTCTACGCCCAGGACGGCCAGAACCTGCGGGTCCGCGGCAACGTCTTCGGCCCGACGCACTGGGGCCGCACCGGCCCCTGCTCCGGTGGCTGCAAGGTGACCTACTCCGAGTGGGCCGACAATGTGGCCGGCTCCATCGACGGAACGCCGACGGGCGAGCAGGTGCAGAAGCCGTCCTGATCCATGTGATCACCACAACACCTGGTCGCGAGTCGGATTTGAGACTGCCTCGCGTGATTTTCTGCTCTTGAGACCGACTCTTTCCAGGCCGGTGGCCCGGTATTGTTGCGCACCGGTCGCCGGTCATCGGCCGGTGTAGCCGCGCGATTTCCACGCATTTGCATATAACGCTGGGGAGGAAAGTCCTATGGTGTCGACGGCATCCCCGCCGGCCCGGATCGCCTTCAGCCCGACCGCCCCGGCCGCCGGAGACGAACGGCTGACCGGCCGGCCCGGCGAACCCGATGACCACCGGCTCTACCGCCGGATGCGCTTCATCCGCCGGTTCGAGGAGACCCTGCTGGCCCTCTTCGAGGAGGGGGTGCTCAACGGCACCACGCACGCCTGCATCGGCCAGGAGGCCGACGCGGTCGCCGTGATGGAGCACCTGTCCGACGTGGACCACGTCTTCAGCAACCACCGCTGCCACGGCCACTACCTCGCCCGCACCGGCGACGCGCTCGGCCTGCTCGCCGAGATCATGGGCAAGGAGGCGGGCGTGTGCCGCGGCAAGGGCGGCAGCCAGCACATCTGCGCGCCCGGGTTCAAGTCCAACGGCGTGCAGGGCGGCATCGTCCCCGCGGCCGCGGGCATCGCGATGGCCGGCCAGCTCGACGGCTCCGACATGGTGAGCGTGGTGTTCATCGGCGACGGCACCCTCGGTGAGGGCGCCGTGTACGAGACCATGAACATGGCCTCGCTGTGGCGCCTGCCCCTGCTGGTGGTGTGCGAGGACAACCGGTGGGCCCAGAGCACCCCGGTCGAGGCGAACCTCGCCGGCGGCATGACCGCCCGGTTCGAGGCGTTCGACGTGCCGGTCCGCGAGATCGACAGCACGGACGTGCTCGAGCTGCGCGAGGCCGCCCGCGCCGAGCTCGACGCGGTCCGCGCCGGCGGCGGCCCCCGCGTGCTGCTCATCCACACCTACCGGCTGTGCCACCACTCGAAGAGCGACGACGAGCGCCCCGCCGAGGAGATCGCCGCGCACTGGCTCGTGGAGCCGCTGGTCGTGCACGGGCGCCGGCTCGCCGACGCCGACCGGCGCGCGATCGACGACGAGGTGGAGCTGGCCCTGGCCGAGGTGGTCGCGACGGCGAGGAACCTGCCATGATCTTCGCGAAGGAACTGGGCGACGCGCTGCGCGGGTGCCTGACCGACGACCCGCGCGTGGTCGTGCTCGGCGAGGACATCGCCGACCCGTACGGCGGGGCGTTCAAGGTGACCCGCGGCCTGTCGACGGACTTCCCGGCCCGGGTCCGGACCACCCCGATCAGCGAGGGGGCCGTCGCCGGGATCTCGGCCGGGCTCGCGCTGGCGGGCTACCGGCCGATCGCCGAGATCATGTTCGGCGACTTCCTGACGCTGGTCTTCGACCAGGTCGTCAACCACATCGTGAAGTACCAGGCCATGTACGCCGAGCAGGCGACGTGCCCGGTCGTCATCCGGGCGCCCTCGGGCGGGCACCGCGGCTATGGGCCCACGCACAGCCAGAGCCTCGAGAAGCACTTCCTCGGCGTGCCCCATCTGCGCGTCGTCGCGGCCTCGCTGTACCACGACCCGAAGACCGTCTTCGCCGACTTCCTGGGCCAGGACAGCCCGGTGCTCTACATCGAGCACAAGCTGCTCTACCCGCAGCACCTCACGCTGCCCAGCGGCGGCGCGGTGGGCGACCTGATCGCCACCCACGACGCGGGCCCCGGCGCGCTGCCGACCGTCCGGCTCTCCGCGGTGCCGCGCGAGGACTGCACGATGACCGTGCTCGCCTACGGCTACCAGGCGCTGCTCGCCGCCCGCGTGATCGAGCGGCTGGCCGTCGAGGAGGAGATCTTCGCCGAGCTGCTGGTGCCGGCCCAGATCGCCCCGATGGACTGGGCGCCGGTGGAGCGGTCGGTGCGCGCCACCGGGCAGCTCATCACCGTCGAGGAGGGGGTGAGCGGCTGGTCCTGGGGGACCGAGGCCGCCGCCGTCGTCTCCGAGCGGCTCTTCGGCGAACTGCGCCGCCCGGTCCGGGTCGTCGCCAGCGACCCGACGATCATTCCGTCGTCGAAGTCGCAGGAAAGCCTGATGCTCGTCGGTGAACACCAGATCGAAGCGGCCATCCGCGCCGCTGCCTGACGTTTTTTTGTGCTTTGAGGAGACAGAGCGTGAAGCCGGTCCTGGTTCCGACCAACGACGTCAACAGCGAGCATGGCATCGTCGTGAACTGGTTCGTCGACGACCGCGACAAGGTGGAGGCCGGCGCGCTGCTCGTGGAGGTCGAGACCAGCAAGGCGGTGCTGGAGGTGTACGCCCCCGAGCCGGGCGTCGTGCTGCACCTCGTCCGCCAGGGCACCGAGGTGCCGCTGACGGAGCCGGTGGCGATGCTCTTCGAGAGCCTGGCCGACCTCACGGCCTACGCCGACCGGCTCGCCGCCGAGGCCGAGGCCCGCGCCGCCGCGCCCGGGGCGGCCCGGGCCACCGTCAAGGCGATCCAGCGGGCGCAGGAGCTCGGCGTCGATCTGTCCACATTCGACGGCTCGCGCCTGATCACGGTGAAGGACGTCGAGGCGGCCTCGAGCGCATCCCAGGCCGAGCCGGTCACCGTCGACTACTCGGCGATGCCGGCGGCGCTGGCGACGGAGCCGGGCGTCGCCCGCATCCTGCTCATCGGCGGTGCGCTCGGCGCGACGCAGGTCATCGACATCTTCAGCCAGGTGCCGACCCAGCAGGCGGTGGCGATCGTGGACGACGACCCCGGCCGCTGGGGCACCGACGTCCACGGGGTGCCGATCGTCGGGGGCAGCGACCGGCTGGCAGCGCTGTTCGCCGAGGGCGTCTTCGAGGCGGCCGTGATCGCGATCGGCTCGTCGGTGGACACCCGCGCCCGGTTCCGCAAGATCTGCGCGGAGGCGGGCATTCCGCTGGCCAACGCGATCGATCCGACCGCGAAGATCGCCACCGACGTCGTCATCGGCCAGGGCAACATCATCTGCGCGTTCTGCCATCTCGGCACCGGCGTGCGGATGGGGGACAACAACTTCCTGTCCGCGTACAACTCCTTCGACCACCACAGCGTCATCGGCTCCGACAACGCGACCGGTCCGAGTTGCGTATCGTCGGGCAAGGTGACCGTGCGCGACCGGGTCCGGCTCGGCACGGGCATCTTTCTGGAGCCCGGGGTGGTGCTCGGTGACGGGGTGCAGGTAGCGTCCGGTGCGGTGATCGTGACCTCGGTACCGGCGAATCACGCGGTCAAGACCAAGGTCGTCACCACCACCGTCGTCCCGCGCCGTTCCTGATCGGAAACGGCGTCGGCTCGGCACCGTGTACGGCCGGGCCCGACCCGGCCGCCGCCCGCGGTGCCCGGGCCGACCACGCCGAACGTCCCCGAGCGGCCGTTCGGAGCAACATCCGCGCGGAAAGGCCCGATTCGGCCCGAACGTCGGAGGACACCAGGCCGTCCGGCTGCTTCCTTGTGACCTTGTTGTCAGCAAACTTGACAGCAAGTTACATGCTCTAATGCGATAAATTCTTGCCTGTCAGCTAGGGGAACGTACGCTGCCGAACGAGTCTTGGGCGCTGCGGATGCTGACGTCGTTTCGGGGTTTCAGGAATAGGGCGAAGACATGAAGTCTCGGTTCATAACCGGCTTAGCCGCGGTTGCCGTCGTAGCTGTAGTGGCATGCGTACCGTCCGCATCCAGCGCGGCCGTTTCGGACCCGTGTGGAGCGGGGTCCAATCCGATCGTCTGCGAGAACTCCAAGGCGGGCACGCCGGTCAACGACTGGTATTCCGAGAACTCCTGGGGTGACATTCAGGGCTTCACGACCAAATCGAGCTACCAGCCGGGCGAGACGATCTCGGTGAAGGTGGACTCGCCGACCTCCGCATTCCGGATCTCGTTCTACCGCCTCGGCTACTACGGCGGCCTCGGCGCCCGCAAGATGCCGACCTCGCCGACCGCGACGTACCCGATCAAGGCCCAGGACCCGTGTAACCACGACGCCACCGGCCTGGTCGACTGCGGTAACTGGACCACGAACGTCACGTGGCAGATCCCCTCCGACGCGGTCTCCGGCGTCTACCTCGTGATGATGGACCAGCTCGACAACAACGGGTTCATGCCCTACCCGTTCGTCGTGGGCAGCGCGTCCAGCCACTCCGACATCCTGGTCCAGACCTCGGACCAGACCTGGCAGGCCTACAACGACTGGGGCGGCCAGAACCTCTACCAGGGCGGCGGCCCCGCCTACGACGGCCGCGCCTACAAGGTCAGCTACAACCGGCCGATGCGCCTCGCCGGCGACAACGGGGTCTTCTCCTCCGAGTTCCCGATGATCCAGTTCCTGGAGCGCAACGGGTACGACGTGAGCTACGCCGCCTCGGTGGACGTGTCCAACAACGCCTCGCTGCTGCTCAACCACAAGGTCTTCATGTCCTCCGGGCACGACGAGTACTGGAACCAGAAGCAGTGGGACAACGTGACCGCGGCCCGCGCGGCCGGCGTCAACCTCGCGTTCTTCAGCGGTAACGAGGTGTTCTGGCGCACCCGCTTCGAGCCGTCCATCTCCACCGGCACGGCCCCGGACCGGACGCTGGTCTGCTACAAGTCGACCAAGCTGAGCCAGAACCCGCCGAACGGCACCGCCGACCCGAGCGGCCAGTGGACCGGCACCTGGGCCGACACCGACGGGGCGGGCAAGGGCGGCAACACGAACCCGAACCAGCTCACCGGCACGCAGTTCATGGTCAACGGCTACCGGCACGACGCGATCACGGTCCCGGCCGCCTACAAGGACCTGCGGCTGTGGCGCGGCATCAGCTCGATCAACAACCTGCAGGCCGGCCAGTCGGTCACGCTCACGGCCGGCTCGCTCGGCTACGAGTGGGACGTCGACGTCGAGAACGCCACCCGCCCGGCGGGCGCCGTCGCGTTCTCCTCGACGACCGTGAACATCACCGACAACACGCTGCTGCTCGACCCGGACCACGGCAACAACTACGGCAACGGCGTCGCGACGCACAGCCTGATGGCCTACCGCGACCAGACCTCCAAGGCCCTGGTGTTCGGGGCCGGCACCGTGCAGTGGTCGTGGGGCCTGAGCTCCTTCCACTCGGGGCAGGCCAGCACCGAGGACTCGCGGATGCAGCAGGCGACGATCAACATCCTCGCCGACATGAGCGCGCAGCCGCTGACCCTGATGTCGGGCCTCACCCAGGCCGCCAAGTCCACCGACACGACCGGCCCGACGGTGACCATCACGTCGCCTACCGCCGGTAGCTCGGTGCCGCTGCTGAGCCCGGTCACCGTCACCGGCACGGCCGTCGACGTCGGCGGCGGCAAGGTCGGCCGCGTCGAGATCTCCGTCGACGGCGGCACCACCTGGAAGCCGGCCAACGGGCTGGGCACCTGGAGCTACACCTGGACCCCGGCCACGCAGGGCGCGGCCAGCATCAAGGTGCGGGCCTCCGACGACAGCCTGAACATCGGGGCCGTCGCGACCCAGTCGGTGAACGTCGGCGCCCAGCAGTGCCCGTGCACCGCGTTCACGTCCTCGACCGTGCCGACGAACGCCGACTCCCAGGACGCCTCGCCGAACGAGCTCGGCGTCAAGTTCCGGGTGCCGACCGCGAGCTCGGTGAAGGGCGTCAAGTTCTACAAGGCCGCCAACAACACCGGCACGCACGTGGGCAAGCTCTGGAACTCCAGCGGGCAGCTGCTGGCGTCGGGCACCTTCACCGGTGAGACCGCCTCGGGCTGGCAGACGCTGCAGTTCGCCAACCCGGTGCCGATCGCCGCCAACACCACGTACGTCGTGTCGTACTACACGCCGACGGGGCACTACTCGTACGACAGCGCCTACTTCGCGACCAAGGGCGCGGGCCCGACCGCGGTCCAGCTGCTGAAGTCCGGCGTGGACGGCTCCAACGGCGTCTACAAGTACGGCACCGGCGGCGGCTTCCCGAACCTCAGCTGGAACGACACCAACTACTGGGTCGACGTCATCGTCGACTCCGCCGGGGCGAGCCAGAACCCGCCGACGGTGACGGCGCAGACGCCGGCCGGCTCCGCGACGGGCATCGGCCTGAACACGGCGGTGACGGCGACGTTCAGCCAGGACATCGACCCGACCTCGCTGCAGTTCACCCTCAGCGCCTCGGGCGGCGCGACGGTCCCGGCCGCGGTCAGCTACAACAACACCACGCGAGTGGCGACGTTGCAGCCGAACAGCGTCCTGAGCCCGTCCACCGCGTACCAGGCCTCGGTGAAGGCCTCGGACGCCTGGGGCACCGCGATGGCCAGCCCCACCGTGTGGTCGTTCACCACGGGCTCCAGCTCCGCGATCGCCTGCCCGTGCTCGATCTGGTCCAACTCGGCGATGCCGGCCAACCCGAGCGCCAGCGAGGCCAACTCGCTGGAGCTGGGCATGCGCTTCACCTCGGCGGTGGACGGCAAGGTCACCGGCGTCCGGTTCTACAAGAGCGTCGACAACACCGGCACGCACACCGGGACGCTCTGGTCGAACACCGGGCAGCAGCTGGCGACGGGCACCTTCAGCGGTGAGACGGCGTCCGGCTGGCAGACCCTGACGTTCGCCACCCCGGTGTCGATCACCGCCAACACGCCGTACGTCGTCTCGTACCACACGACGGTCGGGCACTACGCCTACAACGCCGGGTTCTTCACCGACCCGCTGGTGTCGTACCCGCTGACCGCGGTCGCCGACACGGCGACGGGCCACAACGGCCTGTTCCTGCTCAGCAACAGCGTCGCCTTCCCGACATCGACCTGGAACGCCAACAACTACTGGGTCGATGTGATCTTCACGACGCCGTGAGACGATGAAATGGCCCGCACCCGGGTTCGGGTGCGGGCCATTTCTCTTGCAACCAGTCAAAAGCCGCGCGGCATTCTTTTCCGTGCGACATTGGGCCGGCCGGGCCCGGAGGGTGGCAGATGAGTTCGGTCAGTGTGGTCATTCCGTGTTACAAATACGGCCATTACCTCGCCGATTGCGTCAGCAGCATCGTCGACACCAACCCCGGAGTGGACATCCGGGTCCTGATCATCGATGACGCCTCGCCGGACGACTCGGCCGAGAAGGCGCACGCGATCGCGGCGGCCGACCCGCGGGTCGAGGTCCGGGTCCACGAGCAGAACAAGCGGCACACGGCCACCTACAACGAGGGCCTGATGGAGTGGGCCGACGGCGACTACTGCGTGCTGCTGTCCGCCGACGACCTGCTGACCCCGGGCGCCCTCACCCGCGCCGTGGCCCTGCTCGACGCCAACCCGAACGTCGGCTTCGTCTACGGGCACCCGGTGCACTTCCAGCACCCGGGCCCGCCCCCGCCGGCCCGGACCGAGGACCGCGGCACCAGCGTGTGGCCGGGGCACTGGTGGCTGGAGCGGCGGTTCCGCGAGGCCACCGGCTGCATCACCTCGCCCGAGGTCGTGGTCCGCACCTCGCTGCAGCACAAGGTCGGCGGCTACGACGTCGACCTGCCCCACGCCGGCGACATCGAGATGTGGATGCGGCTGGCGGCCCACGCCGACGTCGGCTACGTGCGGGCCGACCAGGCGTACTACCGCCTCCACGGCGACAACATGTCCCTGACCGACTACGCCGGGGCGGTCAACGACCTGCGCCAGCGCAAGGCCGCCTACGAGGCGGTGCTGGCCCGCTGCGGGGACCTGCTGCCCAACGCGGCGGAGCTCGACGCCATGGTGCACCGCCGGCTGGCCCGGTTCGCGCTGCGGCGGGTCGTGCGCGCCTACGACCGCGGCCGCACCACCGAGGTGCCGCTGGACGAGCTCATGGCGTTCGCGGAGGAGTGCTGGCCGGACTACCGCAGCCTGCCGGAGTTCCGGGGCCTGCGGGTCCGCCGCCAGATCGGCCCCACGGCGATGCCGTACCTGCAGCCGCTGGTGCTGTCCGCCGTCGCGCACAAGGGCCGCGAGTGGCT
Source organism: Dactylosporangium sp. NPDC000244 (assembly GCF_040300725.1). Lineage (NCBI taxonomy): Bacteria > Bacillati > Actinomycetota > Actinomycetes > Micromonosporales > Micromonosporaceae > Dactylosporangium > Dactylosporangium sp. NPDC000244. Next base: position 79,718 of record NZ_JBEPEH010000020.1, on the reverse strand, counting down.
GTGGTGGCAGTCCTGGAAGCGGCGCGGCATCTGAGCACACGAAAGAGCCCCCGTGTCGTGGCACGGGGGCTCTTCGCATGGGCTACGGCTGGGCCGGGGCTTCCCAGTTGGTCCAGTAGCTGTTCGGGTTCACGACGTAGTCGACGGTCGCGCTGGGGATGTGCTCGACCCGGTGCTTCTTGCTGAAGCGGTAGATCAGCTCCCAGTCCTCCTTCGGCGCCACCGAGGACTTCCGCCGCAGCCGGCTGAAGCGCAGGTCCCGGCTGCGCCGGGCGACGAACGGGTTGGAGTCGAGGAAGCACCGCTCCCAGGCGAGCTTCCGGTCGAACGGCACCGACAGCACGTCGCGCTCCTCGCCGTCCGGCGTCACCCGGCGCATGGCCGTGTAGACCGCGTCGGGCCGCGACTCGGCCGGCTCCTCCAGCTTCGCGAGCGCGACCTCGAGGTGGTTCGAGTGCCAGGCGTTGTCGTCGTCGAGGAACGCGACGAACGGCGAGTCCGTCAGCCGCATGCCGATGTTGCGGCTCACGCCGAGCACGTTGATGTTGTGCCGGAGGCTCACGACGTGCAGGCGCGGGTCGGCCGGCAGCTCGGGCAGCCCGCCGCCGCCGTCGTCGACCACGATGACGACCTGGTCGCGCACGGTCTGGGCGAGCACCGACTCCACGGCCCGCTGGAGCCCGTCGGGGCGCTTGTAGGTCAGCACCACGGTCGCCACCCGCGCCGCGGGCCGCCGTCCGCCCGGCAGCGTGGCCAGCAGGCGGCGCACCTCGCTGTCCTCGAACCGGCGCAGACCGATGGCGGTATGGCCGAGCATCACCTTGTTGCGCATTTCCTCGAGCGGCAGCCACCCGTACCGGGCGCGCAGCTGTCGTTTGACCAAACGGATCACTGTGGCTCCTAGGAGACTTCGGGTGCGGCGGCCGCGAGGATCAGCGGGTCGTCGGCGGGGGTCGGTTCCGTGGGCTGCTCCCGCTTGGCGCGCAGGCTGCGCACCAGGGGCCAGACGAACGGCAGGTAGGCGACGACGCCCGCCAGCCCGCCCAGCGCCAGTCCCAGGAACCCGTTGCCGACCACGTGGTGCACACCCCACGCGGCCAGGCCCATGGCGATGCCGCCGAGGGCCGGCATGAGACACGCGCGCGCCACGTCGCCGACGCGGATGCCCATTCGGGACAGTACGAACAGGAACACCGGAGCGACGAGGAGGCCCGCGACGACCGCCTGGCCGGCGGCCACGCCGTTGATGCCCCACACGTGCGCGAACCAGATCAGGATCGGGATCAGCGAGAAGAGCCACCAGCCCTGCATGACCATCAGCGTCTTGCGCTTGCGCGCGGCGATGCCGTCGTAGGCGAGCTCCACGGTCACCCGGACCAGGCCGAGCACGACCAGCCACTGCAGCGCCACCGCGGCGCCGTCCCACTGGTCGCCGTAGACGAACTTGATGATCGGGTCGGCCAGCACGCCGAGCACCACGCACATCGGCACCGCGGCCGCGACGACCAGGCCCATGGCCCGGGTGAAGCCGGCCGCGAACTCGGCCGGCGACTCGGCGAGCCGGGAGAAGCCGGCGAAGGACACCCGCCGCGCCGTCTCCGAGACCATGCGCACCGGCCAGCTCGACATGTTGAAGGCCATGGCGTAGAGGCCCAGCGCGGCCGGGCCGAGGACCGAGCCCACGACCACCGAGTCGAGGTTGACGATGCCGAGCGTGAGCAGGCTGGCGGCGGCGAGCGGGAGGCCGAACCTGTACAGCTCGCCGGCCAGCTTGCGGTTCCAGCCGAAGCGCAGCATGCCCGGGGCGGCCAGCGCGAAGCCGACCAGCGCGACCAGGTTGCCGGCCAGCGAGCCCCACGCGAAGGCGAGCGCGCCGACGTGCATGGCCGCGAGCACGATCGTCACGGCGGTGTTCACCACGAAGTTGAGGATGTCGACCACGGTCCGCCAGAACTGCTGGAAGTCGCGGTTGAGCTTCGCGAGGGGCACGCAGGCGATGCCGTCGATGATCACGCTCAGGCACAGCAGGCGGAGCATCAGCGTGGCGTCGGGGGAGCCCAGCAGCCGGGCCACCGTGGGCGCGGTGAAGTAGAGCAGCACGTAGAAGGCCGTGCTCGAGGCCGTCGACAGGGTGAGCACCGTCGGCGCGAACCGCTTGATGTCGCCTTCCCAGCGCACGAGGGCGAGGCTCACGCCCATCTCGTTGAGGGAGAGCAGCATCGCCAGCACCAGCAGGCCGACGGCGTAGAGGCCCCATTCGGTCGGGCCGAAGAAGAGCCGGGCCAACACCACACCGCTGGCGAACGTGCCGACCCGGCGTACGACGGTGTTGATGAGGCTCCAGCGGGTCGCGGACGCGACCTTCCGGTTCAGCTCCGTCACAGTGACGGTTCTCCCCTCAGCAGCTGATCCTGACGGGCCATGCCGAGGTAGGCCCCGGCGAGTCCCATCATCAAGAAAGACGACCCGGCGACCATGGGGAAGCTGAGCGTGTCGAAGGTCGCGGTGACGACCAACATGACGAGCCCGACCGCGGCGAAGCCCTGCCCCGTCTCCTTGCGAGCCAGGTCGGCGAACCGCCGGCGTCCCGCGCCGCCGCAATGCAAGCACACGATGTAGATGACCACGACGGCGGCCACGCCCACGATGCCCATCTCGACCAGCGCCAGCAGGTATTCGTTGTCCGTGTACCGGTACATCAGGGGCAGGAAGGTGCCGTACCCCCGGCCGGTCAAGGGCCGCTCGTTGAAGTAGGTCGAGATCACGGCGGACGTCGCGGTCCGCGAGTTCGTGCTGTTGTCGCCGCCGTTGAACATGGCCGAGAAGAGCCCGATCACGGTGCCGGCGAGGCCCGGCAGCACGACGGGTGAGACGCCGATGCCGACCGTGAGGGCGCCCATCGTCGGCAGCAGCCGCTTCGCCGGCCAGGTGGGCAGCAGGGTCAGGAACACGATGGCGAGCCCGATGATCGACGTGCGCGACACCGTCATCACGGCCGACAGCGCGATGATGACGACCGGCAGCCACTGCCGCAGCACGCCCCGCCTCACCGGGTTGAACCCCTGCTGCAGCGCGAACGGCAGGGCGATGGCCATGATCGTGGCGAGCTCGAGGGTGTTGGCCGCGGTCGACGTCGGCCGGACGAACGAGCCCCGGCTGATCAGCTCGGGGCCGCTGTTCGAGAAGCCGGGAATGCTCATCCAGGCGGTAAGGCTGGTCTTGAACAGGAACTCGAGGATCGCGACGAAGCCGACGACGGCCGCGCACCGCACGAAGAGCCGCAGCAGCCGGTCCAGGTCCGCGTAGTCACGCAGGGACGTGGAGATGAGGACCACCGGGAACCACGCCAGCAGCTGGATGAGCGCCCGGTCGGCCGCGCTGGACTCCAGCGCCGAGCTGTCGCGGCGGGCGGCCGCGATGTAGCTGAGCAGCACGGCCACGGCGAAGAAGAACATCGCGAGCCGGGGCGCCCGGGTGAACAGCGCCGGGGTGATCCGGCGCATCAGCCAGCTCACCCCGTACCAGACGAGCGCGGCGAGGATGAAGACGTTGGCGAGCGTGCCGGTCGCGCCCAGCCCGGGCAGCACGATCCGGGACGGGATCAGCAGCAGCAGGACGATGTAGATGGCCAGGATGGTGACCGGGCCCTGGCCGGCCGATCGGCGCGACGTGTAGATCGCGCCGAGCCGCCTAAGCACCGAGGGTGAGGCGGACCCGCGCGCGGTGGCGGTCGATGACACGGACGTGGCCTCGCTCGGCTGACTCGGCTGCTTCGACGGAGGGACGACAGCGACCACTTCAGCGGGCCGAGCCCCAGCGGCCGTTGGCCTTGTCTCCGTCGCCCCGGCGCCGGCGGCCGCCGTCGGACCCGCCCGGCTTCACGGGCATCTGGAGCACGACCGTCTGGTCGGCCGACGCCGGTCGGTCGGCGTCGGGGCCGGACTGGTTGGCGTTGGTCGCCTGCTTGGCGTCCACGTCGAGAATGACCGTCTGGTCGAGAGGCACGTCCGACCACACGACCGGGATCGGGGTGGCGCGGGACTGCGACTTCACCATGACCGCGGCCCCCGCCGCGGGCGCCGGAACCGGCTGGGTGTCCGAGGTGGACTTCTGATCCCCGGCCAGGCGGCGCGCCTTGTTCCGGCTCACGCTCTCCAGGACGAACGTCAGCAGCAGCGTCAGCGCGACCATGCCGCCGACCGCGCCGAGGACGACCTCGATCTTCTTCTTCAGCTTCGTGGTCGGCGTCTGCGGCGGGACGATCTCCGTCATGCGGATCTGGTCCTGCGTCTTGACCCCGTTGGCCTGCTGGATCTGGGTCAGCCGCTCCTGCGCGAACACGGCCACGGCCTTGGTCGACTGCAGCGTGTGGGCCTTGTTGTCACCGGTCACCGTGAAGGTGAGGAAGGGCCCCTGCGCGCCGTCGGCGAGGGAGACCGCGTACTTCTCGGTCACGCCCCGGCTCTTGAGCTCCTCCACCGCGTCCGTCGACTGAAGGCTGCGGCCGAGGAAGTCGGCCGTGGCGATCAGTGACGCGTCGAAGGTCATGAACGGGTTGTCGTTGCCCTTGGTGGCGACCGTCGTCGCCATGGGCGAACTGAGCAGGCTCACCGTGGTGAACGATTCGTAGGTGTTGGGCACCACGACCGAGGCGGTGACGCCCAGACCGATCGCCACGATGAACATCGGTACGACGATGCGCCATCGCTTTCGCAGGACACGAAGGATTTCGCCGAGGTCCATGGCCCCCTCCAAGTCCCGCCGGGACGCATATTGAGACGCGTGATGATCAGCGCGGCAGCGTCCCGATTCCGGACATGCGGCGGCGTCCAGCGCGCTCGGCCACCACGCTATACGGCACGTGGGTGCGTCGGCTAGCAGAAGTTGAGTCGGGTTCTATGCTGCGTGGCGCACCGGGACGCCATCATGTCACCATTGCCCGGACTTGGGTAAGCCGGAGGGGGTGCCAGCGGATGTATCTCAACGACGTCGTCCGCGCGCTGAGCCGGCAGTGGATCGTCGTCATCCTCGGGGTGATTTTGACCGCAGGGCTCGGCTACCAGGCCGCGCGGGTCACGCCGGTGTACCTGGCCTCCGAGGTGCTCGTGGTGAAGTACCCGGTTTCGCCGGATTCGCCCAACCCCTTGACCGGGCTGTACCCGCCCGTCGCCATCACGGCGGCCGCCGTCGCGACAAGTCTGCGGACGCCGGCCTTCGAGGAGGAGTTCCGCCGGGCGGGGATGACCGGCACCTACGAGTTCGCCCCCCGCAACACGGGCACCAACCAGGAGCCCCGCTACATCATCTCCTCGCTGACGGTCACCAACACCACCGACAGCGAGGAGCAGGGGCTCCTGGGGCTGCGCATCCTGACCGCGGCCTACACCGACAAGCTCACGGAGCTGCAGGACCGCTGGAACGTGCGGCAGGACCTGCGCTTCACGGTCTCGACCCTCGTGGCGCCGAGCGTGACGATGCTGTCGCACTCGGCCGTGCGGGCGCTGCTCGGCTCGGCGCTCCTGGGCGGCCTGGCCACCCTGGTCGTGCCGCTCTGGGTCGACAAGTACGTCCGGCGCCGCCGCCGGATTCGCGCGGCCCGCAAGGCGGCCGAGGCGGGCGGAAGCCTGGCCGCCGGCGCCGCCTAAGCCTCGGTCAGCTCCCCGCCCGACTCGACGTACTCCGCGCCGGTCGACGGGCACACGAACCGCCCGTCCCCCTTCGCCACCAGCCGCACGCCCGCCCGGCCGACCCACCCGATCCGCCGGGCCGGCACCCCGACCACCAGGGCGAAGTCCGGCACATCGGACACGACCACGGCGCCGGCGGCGACGAGCGCCCAGCGCCCGACGGTCACCGGGGCGACGCAGACCGCCCGGGCCCCGATGGCGGCGCCGTCGCGGATCACCACGCCGACGGCCTCCCAGTCTTCGCCGGTCTTGAGCCGGCCCTCCGGCGTGACCGCCCGCGGATAGGTGTCGTTGGTCAGCACCGCCGCCGGGCCGAGGAAGACGCCGTCGCCCAGCGTCGCCGGCTCGTACGCCAGCGCGTAGTTCTGCATCTTGACGTTGTCGCCGAGTCGTACGCCGGGGCCGACGTAGGCGCCGCGGCCGATTACGCAGTTGCGTCCGAGCCGGGCCTCCTCGCGTACCTGGGCCAGATGCCATACGGTGGTACCTGCGCCGATCTCCGCCCGATCGTCGACATCCGCGCTGGCCATCACCCGGGCCGGGCGCGGCTCTTCATTCAGCTCGTCCATCGCGGCATCCTAACGTCCGCCGTCGTCGCCGCCGCCCATGTAAGAAAGGCGACAGGTTGGCACCTGACCGGCCCATTGCCTTCGCCGGGGGAGTCGCGCAGCGTACATCCGTACTTTCATGTCTCAACGGCGGAACGGGGCGATCCGGACCATGGCCAAAACGCGGCCGCACGTCGCCATCCTCGTGGCCAACCTGCCCGCGGAGCGAGACCGTCGCGTCATCCGCGAGTGCTTGAGTCTCGAGGCGAACGGGTACGACGTCACCGTGATCGCCCCGCGGGGTGATCCGTCGCTCAAGATCCTGCCGAACAGCCGGAACACGCGGCTCAAGCCGTACCCGGTCAAGGTCTACGGCAGCGGTGTCGTCACCTTCGCGGTCGAGTTCGCCTGGTCGTTCATCTGCATCGCGTTCCGGCTGCTGGGCGAGATCCTCGCCGGGCGGGCCCACGCGGTCCAGGTCTGCAACCCGCCGGACGCGTACTGGCCCCTGGCGATCCTGTTCCGCGCGCTGGGCCGCCCGTGGGTGTTCGACCACCACGACCTGTGCCCCGAGGTCTACGCCACCCGCTCCGGCACGCCGAACGGCCTCGTGTTCGGCACGCTGGTCGCGTTCGAGTGGCTCACCCTGCGCACGGCGACGGCGGTCTTCGCCACCAACGAGTCGTACCGCTCCAACGCGCTCGGCCGCGGCGTCAAGCCCGAGAAGATCACCGTCGTGCGCAACGGCCCGAGCGCGAGCGAGATCAAGCCCGCCCCGCCGCAGGCCGGCCCGCAGGACGAGCACACGATCGTCTACCTCGGCGTGCTCGGCCCCCAGGACAACGTCGAGGGCGCGGTGCTGGCGGCCGAGGAGCTGATCCGGCTGCGGCCCCGGCCCGACTGGCGGATGGTCATCGCGGGCGACGGCGAGACCCTGCCCGCGCTGACCAAGCTCGTCGCGGAGCGCGGCCTGGGCAACGTCGTGGAGTTCACCGGCTGGCTCGAGGGCCCGGCGATCGACGAGCTGCTGCGCAAGGCGACCGTGGCCATCCAGCCCGACCTGCCGACGCGCATGAACAACCTCTCGACGATGGCCAAGACGGTGGAGTACCTCGGCCGCGGGGTGCCCGTCGTCGCGGCGGACCTGATCGAGACCCGCCGCAGCGCCGGCGAGGCCGCGGTCTACGTCGAGCACGGCACGCCGCACGAGTACGCGACCGCCCTGGCCGCGCTCCTGGACGACCCGGCCGAGCGGCAGCGGATGCGCGAGGTCGGGCTGGCCCGCTTCGCCCACGAGCTGTCCTGGGAGCACCAGAGCCGCGGCTACATCGAGGTGTGGAACCGTCTGCTGGCCAAGCGGCTGCGCCGGGCCAAGGCCTCAGCCTCATGACGTCGCCCGACGGCGAGGTCCTCAACGTCCTGTTCCACGGGATCGGCACGCCCGAGCGCGAGCTCGAGCCCGGCGAGGACACGTACTGGATCGACGCGGACACGTTCCACCGCATTCTCGACGACGTGGTGGCCGCCTCGGCCGCGGGCGACCTGCCCGCGCTGCGGCTTAGCTTCGACGACAGCAACACCTCGGACGTCACCGTCGGCCTGCCGGCGCTGCTGGAGCGGGGGCTGACCGCCGACTTCTTCGTGCTGGCGGGCCGGCTGCGCTCGCCCGGCAGCCTCGACGCCGACGCGGTGCGGGAGCTGCGGCGGCAGGGCATGAACATCGGCACCCACGGGATGCACCACCACCCGTGGCGCGGCCTGGACGCGGACAAGCGCCGGGACGAGTTCGTGACCGCCCGCGAGACCATCGCCGAGGTCATCGGGGCGCCCGTCACCCAGGCCGCCTGCCCGCTGGGCCGCTACGACCGCCAGACGCTGAGCGAGCTGCGCCGGCTGGGCTACGCCGAGGTGTTCACGAGCGATCGCCGTTACGCGCGCCGGGGACGGTGGCTGCAGCCGCGGTACAGCGTCCGCCAAGGCGACACCGCGGAGAGCTTCCGGGCCCAGATCGCCGCGAGCCGGACCCCGGCCATGCGCACCCGCAACGCGCTGGCCGGGACCGTGAAACGCCTTCGTTAGGCCGGCTTCTTCGCCTGTGGGTGCACCGTCCACGGGCCCGGTGTCTCGCGCATGCGGGTCGGGCTGAGCAGGGACTTCACCGCCATGCGGCTCTGCGGCTTGCCGGTGACCGCGCGGCTGGACTCGCGCAGCAGCAGCACCGACCAGTAGACGCCGGCAGCCGCGAGCGAGTGCCGGCGGCGGTAGAGCCGGACCCGGTTCGTGGTGAGCAGCGCCCACAGCCGCGGCGAGACTCGGGAGTCGCCCTCCAGGTGCACCGCGCGGGCGGCCGGGTTGTAGCGGGTGCCGAGGCCGGCGTCGCGGGCGCGCAGGGCGAAGTCGGTCTCCTCGGAGTACAGGAAGAACGACTCGTCCCAGGGCGCGCAGCGGTCCCAGCACTCCTTGCTCACCAGCATGGTGGAGCCCTCGGCCCAGTCGGCCATGCGCTCCTGCTCGTAGTACGCGTCGTCGGTGATCACCTCGCCGAGCACCGGGAACTTCCCGGCCCGGCGGGCGCCCATGAGCGCGTCGCCGAGGATGCGCGGGATCGAGGGCTCGCGGCGCAGGGTGGGGATGAGCCGCCCGGTGCCGTCCTCGATGCGCGGCACGGCGAGCCCGACCCCGGGCGTGCGCAGCGTGTCCAGCAGCGTGCGGATGCAGCCGGGGCCGAGCCGGACGTCCGGGTTGAGCACGAGGACGGCCGTGTGCGGACCGGCCACGGCCACGGCGGCGTTGATGCCCGCGGCGTAGCCGGCGTTGCGGCCCATCTCGACGATGGTGGCCTCGGGCGCGAGCCGGCGCAGCGCCTCGACGGTGCCGTCGGCCGAGGCGTTGTCCGCGACCGTCAGGTGCCAGCGCACGCCGTCCAGGCCGGTGCCGAGCGACTCCATCAGCGCCGGCAGCAGCTGCTCGCTGTTATAGGTGACCACGACGACCGCCACGGCCTCGTCCTGCACGTTCGCCTCCGCGCTCATTTGCCCGCCAGCCGGGACTTGACCATGCGCAGCAGCTTGCCGGTGCGCCCGCTTCGGAGGGCGTCGCCCACCTTGCCCGTCTTCACCGACCGCATCATCGCGTCCTGCGCCCGCCGCGCGGAGGTGACCGACCACGACCGGCCGACCCGGCCCGCGGCCACCGGCAGCTCGGCGTTGCGCAGCCGGTCCTTGTACAGCGCCTTGGACTTGCCCAGGTCGACGTGGCCGATGCCGTCCGCCGCCCCGGCCTCGGCCATCCGGAGGCAGAGCAGGATGCCGGCCGAGTACTTGTGCAGGTCGGTGTCGTAGGACGGGAACCAGTAGGCCAGCACCGACTCGCTGCGCAGCCCGAGGTGCGCCGCGACCGGCCGGTCGCCCGCGTAGATGGTGGAGACGACGGCGCGGCACCCGGGCGCGTCCGAGGTCATCAGGTCGTCGATGACCTGGCGGATCCAGGGCGTGTCGAACCGGTCGTACTGCTGCGTGCGCTGGTACTGCGCCGACTTCCAGGCCCGCAGCGCGTCGAACGCGGTGTCGCTGCGGTCTTCCCAGACGAAGCGCTCCTCGCCGAGGTCGCGCACCATGCCCCGCTGCTTGCGGTTGGCCTGGCGGACCACGTCGCCCTCGCGCATCCGGTCGGCGATGTACTCCTCATAGCCCTTGGAAACGTCCATGATGGGCGAACCCGCGCGCTCCTGGTGATAGGGCGCGAACGGGGCCTGATCGCCCATCAGGTGATCGAACTCCCAGACGGGGAGGTTGCACGCGCGCAGCAGCGCGATCGGGTCCCACTCGAGCCCCTTCGCGTGCACGAGCCCCTGGCAGTCGGAGATGCCGAAGCCGATCGGCACGCCGATGACCCGCCGGCGGATCTCGTAGGCGAAGAAGCCGGCCACCTGTCCGTCGTCCTCGAGCACGGCGACCCGTGCGGCGGGCCTCACCCGGGCGACCGCGAGGGTGAATTCCGGCGACAGGAACGGGCTGGCCAGGGCCGGGTCCGCCTGCTGCAGGGCGCGCCATCGGTCCAGTTCCGCCGGGCCGAGATCAGTCGCACGGACAACCGAGATCTTCACCTAGTGTCTTCTCCCCAAATCGCTGCGCGCGAGCGTCGTCCGGGCGCGTCCATCCTGCCGGTACGGCGTGTGATGCCGAAACATCTTCGAGTGTCGGCTATGCGCACCGGACGGCCACCGTTCGGCGCGGTTCGACGGGTGGCAGACTAGCCTCTCGTGATGCTCTACGACTGCAGCGTGCTTGCCGAGCGCGAGCGCGGGATCGCCGCCGCCATCGAGGCCGTTGGCCGCGGGGACCTGATCGTCATGCCGACCGACACCGTGTACGGCATCGGCGCCGACGCGTTCAAGTCCTGGTCCGTCACCGCGCTCAACAATGCCAAGGGTCGCACCACTCCGGTGCCGGTGCTGGTGGGTTCGCGGCATACGCTCGACGGGCTCGTGTTCGGCCTGCCCCAGGCCGCCCGCGACCTGGTCGACGCGTTCTGGCCGGGCGCGCTGACCATCGTGGTGGAGCACGCGCCGAGCCTGCAGTGGGACCTGGGCAGCACCGACGGCACGGTCGCGGTGCGCATGCCCCTGCACCCCATCGCGCTCGAGGTGCTGCGCGAGACCGGCCCGATGGCGGTGTCCTCGGCCAACAAGCACGGGCAGGCGCCGGCCGAGACCGCCGCCGAGGCGCGGGACCAGCTGGGCTACTCCGTGAGTGTGTACCTCGAGGGCGGCCCCTGCCCCGAGCCCGTCGCGTCCACGATCATCTCGGTCGTCGGCGGCGAGCACCGGGTGCTGCGGGCCGGCGCGATCCCGCTGGAGAAGCTGCGGGAGGTCGTGCCCGACCTCATCGCGATCGAGTCCTGAGGGCCTCCTGATGGCGCCGTTCAGCGTGCTGTGCGTCTGCATGGGCAACATCTGCCGCTCGCCGATGGCCGAGCGGCTCCTCGTGGCCGACGCGCTCGCGCTGGGCGGCTCGGCGGACGAGCTCTACGTGCACGGCGCCGGCACCGGCGGCTGGCACGCGGGGGAGCCGATGGACCCGCAGGCGGCCCGGCAGGTGCTCGCCCGCGGCGGCAGCGTCGACGGGTTCAGGGCGCGCAAGCTGCTCGCCGAGCACGTCGACGGCTCCGACCTCGTGCTCACCGCGACGATCGAGCAGGTCGAGTTCGTGGCGGAGCTGCGCCCCGACGCGGCCGCGCGCACGTTCGTCTTCGGCGAGTTCGGCCGGCTGGTCCGCGGCCTGGAGCCGCCCGCCGGGCCGACCGCGTACGAGCGCGGGGTGGCGCTGGTCGAGGCGGCCGATCGCGCGCGGGCGGGGCGGCCGGCCCGGGAGTCGGACGAGCTGGACGACCCGTGGGGCCGCGCCGACTCGTACTTCAGCCGGGTCGCCGACGAGATCCGCGCTACGACCGCGCCGTTGGCTGAGGCGCTGTTCGCACGCTGAGCGCGGCCCTGGCGATGTTGCGCGCCATGCGCCCGAAGACCAGCCCGTGCAGCGGGGCGACCGAGCGCCAGTACGCGTGCCCGGCCAGCCCCCGCGGGACGAACACGAGCACCTGCTCGTAGACGGTGCGGTCCTGCTCGTCGACGGCGGCGCGCAGCTCCAGCCACGCGCGCCCGGGCATCTTCATCTCGGCCCGCAGCCGCAGCAGCTCGCCGGGGACGATCTCCTCCACCCGCCAGAAGTCCAGCGCCTCCCCGGCGTAGAGCCGCTGCGGGTCCCGGCGGCCCCGGCGCAGGCCCACGCCGCCGAAGAGCCGGTCGACGCCGCCGCGCAGGGACCAGGCGAGGCGGGAGGAGTACCAGCCGTGCTCGCCCCCGATCGACTCGATCACGTGCCAGAGCTGCTCGGGCGACGCCTCCGTGTAGTGGGCGCGCTCGTCGCGGTAGGCGCTGCCGCCCGACCAGGCCGGGTCGCTCGGCAGCGGGTCGCTCGGCGCGCTGCGCAGCATGGCGCCGGACCAGCGGGTCTCCACGTTGGCGTCGCGGATGCGGCGCAGCGCGAGCGAGACCGCGGTCTCGAAGCCGGTCAGGCCGTCGTGCGGGTCGGGCACGTAGGCCGCGATGTCGTGCTCGGTGCAGACCGCCTCGTGGATGAGGCTGCCCACGAGCGGGCGGGCGATCCGGTTCGGCACCGGGGTGACGAGACCCACCCAGTACGACGACAGCCGCGGGGTCAGGACGCGCACGGGCAGGAGCACGCGGCGCGGGAGGCCGGCGATGCGGGCGTACCGCTGCATCAGCCCGGCGTAGGTGAGCACGTCCGGGCCGCCGATGTCGAACGCGCGGTTCACCGGCGGCGGGAAGACCGTGGCGGCGGCGACGAGGTAGCGCAGCACGTCCCGGATCGCGATGGGCTGGATGCGGTTGCGCACCCAGGCGGGGGTGACCATGACCGGCAGGCGCTCGGTCAGGTACCGCAGCATCTCGAACGACGCCGAGCCCGAGCCGATGATGACCGCGGCCCGGAACACCGTGGCCGGCACGGCACAGCGCAGGAAGATGTCGCCGACCTCGCCGCGGGAGCGCAGGTGCGCGGAGGCCTTACCGGGCGGGACGGGGCCGCCGAGGTACACGATCCGCTCCACCCCGGCCCGCTCGCACGCGATGGCGAAGTTGAGCGCGCTGAGGCGGTCGACGTCCTCGAAGGACTCCTGGCCCAGGGCGTGCACCAGGTAGTACGCCACCTCGACGCCCCGCATCGCCTCGGCCAGGCCCTCGTCCTCGGCCACGTCGCCGGGGACGACCTCGACGCGATCCGACCAGGGCACGTCGCGCAGGCGGCGCGGGTCGCGGGTCAGGCAGCGCACCTCGTGCCCGGCCGCCAGCAGGCGGGGGACCAGGCGGCCGCCGACGTATCCGGTCGCGCCGGTCACCAGACATCGCATGACTTCATGCTTACCCTGCGCAATCGGACCCTAGACTCATTTCATGGGCGACACGTACTGGGGGCCCGACTTCGACGCGCTGCGGGAGACCGATCCCGAGATCGCCGACGTCGTCCTCGACGAGCTCGCGCGCCTGCGCGGCGGGCTCCAGCTCATCGCGAGCGAGAACCTCACCTCGCCGGCCGTGCTTGCGGTGCTCGGCTCCACGCTCACCAACAAGTACGCCGAGGGCTACCCGGGCCGCCGCTACTACGGCGGCTGCGGCGAGGTGGACCGGGCCGAGGCGCTGGGCATCGAGCGGGCGAAGGCCCTCTTCGGCGCCGAGCACGCCAACCTCCAGCCGCACAGCGGGTCGAGCGCCAACCTGGCCGCGTACGCCGCCCTGCTCATGCCCGGCGACACGGTGCTCGCGATGGAGCTGCCGCACGGCGGCCACCTGACCCACGGCAGCAAGGTCAACTTCTCCGGGAAGTGGTTCACCACGGTCGGCTACCCGGTGCGCAAGGACGACGAGCTGATCGACTACGACGAGGTGCGCGAGCTGGCTCTGACGCACCGGCCGAAGCTCATCATCTGCGGGGCGACGGCCTACCCGCGGCTGATCGACTTCGCGCGGTTCCGGGCGATCGCCGACGAGGTGAGCGCCTACCTCATGGTCGACGCCGCCCACTTCATCGGCCTGGTCGCGGGCGGGGCGATCCCGTCGCCGGTGCCGCACGCCGACGTCGTGTGCGCGACCACGCACAAGGTGCTGCGCGGCCCCCGCGGCGGCATGATCCTGTGCCGGGAGTCCCTCGCCCAGCGCATCGACAAGGCCGTATTCCCCTTCACCCAGGGCGGCCCGCTCATGCACGCGGTCGCGGCGAAGGCGGTGGCGCTGCGGGAGGCGTCCCAGCCCGCCTACGCCGACTACGCCCGCCAGGTCGTCGCGAACGCGAAGGCGCTGGCCGCGGGGCTGGAGGGCGAGGGCATGCGGCCCGTGTCCGGCGGCACCGACACGCACCTGGCGCTCATCGACCTGCGCGCGCTGTGCATCACCGGCCGCGAGGCGGAGGAGCGCTGCGACGCCAGCGGGATCACGCTCAACAAGAACGCCATCCCGTACGACCCCGAGAAGCCGATGACCGCCTCCGGCATCCGCGTGGGGACGCCCTCGGTCACGACCCAGGGCATGAAGGAGCCCGAGATGCTGCGGATCGCGGCGCTCATCGCCGCGGCCGTCCGCGGCGAGCCGGTGGGGGAGCGGGTGCGGGAGCTCACATCCGCGTTCCCCGCGTATCCTTCGACGCGATGAAGAAGCGGCTGAACCACCTTCCCGCCCAGTTGCTCGCGATGGCGATCGTGCTGGTCGTCACCGTGCCCATCGCGCTGTGGCGCGACGGCTGGACCGGCGTCGGCGGGGACGCGGCCGGGGTCGGGCTGGTCACCCTGAGCTACGTGGTCTCCAGCCTCGTCATTGCCTGGACCGACCTGAAGGCGCACCACATGCTGCTGCCGGTGGCGCTGGCGACCTACATCATCAAGTTCACGATCATCGGTTTCGCCATGTGGGGCGCCCTGAACACGAACTGGGCCGGGCTGCCGTGGATGGGCGTCTCGGTGATCGTGTCGGTGATCGCCTGGATGACCGCGCACGCCGTGTGGGTGTGGCGCGCCAAGATCCCTTACGTCGAGGTCTAGGCCCGCAGGCCTTAACGACAGGGGTTGCGGCGCTCGGAGCCGAGCGCCGCGCCGGTTCGGCCGCCGTTCACCGACCATTCCGCCGCTGTTCGATACGTGCCGGCCGAGCAGGCCGCCGCGACCTCGCGGGTGCGCTGAGCGGCCGGTACGGAGCGCAATGTCTCGCCCTTGGCCGCCGTGAATGTCTGCTGCGCCACCGTCGTCCAGCCCGCATCGGTACTGCGCTGCAGCCGGACGGTCAGCGCGAGCCGGTCGGGGCCGGGGGAGTCGCAGTGGAAGCGGGCCGCGCCGATGAGTTTTCCATCACGGAGTGTGACACGCTGTGGTGAAATGGAACACAGTGTCCCCGTGATCCCGCCCACGGGGCGAGGCGTCTGGTCGCGGCCGGTCTTCGTCACGACGACGGCCGCGAGGATCAGCAAGAAAGCGATGGCGGCATTGCGCATGGTCACCACCCAGGTACCCATTGTTAAGATGCACGCTCAGCTAAGCCCCTGGGGGTGACCGTGCGCAACATTCACTCACGCGTCAGTCGTGTAGTTGACCCTCCGCGTCGATTCGGAGGAGTAGCGTTGACGACCGCCGGTTGATGGCCCCGGCCCGATGAGAAACCCCCGCGCGATGAGCACGCGGGGGTCGATGCACGGGTGCTCCCGGCAGGCTGATATGGTCACCGCGTCATGGCGGATAACCAGACACCAAAGCAATCCGGTGCGAGTGGCGCCAATACAGGTTGGGCCGCCGTCGGATACCTCATCTCGGGCATTGCCGTGTGGGGTTTCGTCGGCTGGCTCATCGACCGTTGGCTCGGGTCGGACGGGATCGTCACCGGGATCGGATGCGTGCTCGGCGCGGCCGGCGGCATCTACCTCGTGGTCAAGAAGCTCGGCGCCTGAGCCGGTGGCACTTCAATACATGTCGAGAGGAACGTGGTGAGCGGTCAGGTTCTGGCGGAGGTGCCCTTCCCGCCCAGCGTGAATGACATCTACCCGCCCGCCCTGTTCGGCGGTGCGGAGTGGCTTACCAAGTTCAGCCTGTTCCTGTGGCTGGCCGCCGCGATCGTGATCGTGTTCTTCCTGGTGGCCTACCGCAACCCGAAGGTCGTGCCCACCAAGGGCCAGTGGCTCGCCGAGAGCCTCTACGGGTTCGTGCGCGAGGGCGTGGCCAAGGACGTCATCGGCCACGAGGGGCTGCGCTTCGCGCCCTACCTGGCCAGCCTGTTCATCTTCATCCTGGTCGGCAACGTCTTCTCGATCGTGCCGTTCATCCAGGTGTCGCCGATGGCCCACATCGCCTTCCCGCTGATGCTGGCGCTGTGCACCTACGGGCTCTACCTCTACCAGGGCTTCAAGAAGCATGGCTTCGTCGGCTACCTCAAGCACGCGACGGTGCTGCCGGCCCCGTGGTTCATGCAGCCGCTGCTGCTGCCGATCGAGGCCCTGCAGGCGTTCATCCTGCAGCCGCTCACCCTGGCGCTGCGGCTCTTCGCCAACATGTTCGCCGGCCACATGCTGCTGCTGGTGTTCACGCTCGGCGGGTTCGCGCTGCTCAACGCGGAGAGCTTCTTCCTCAAGCCGATCTCCCTGGTCTCCTGGGCGATGACGATCATGCTCACGTTCTTCGAGCTGCTGATCGCCGCCCTGCAGGCCTACGTCTTCACGCTGCTGACGGCCAACTACCTCGCCGGCACCCTGGCCGAAGAGCACTGAGCCGCACCCGGCGTCCTCGCACCACCCACCCCCGCTTCTCGAACTTCGAAAGCGTTGCCGCTCCACCTTTTTCAGTTGTCCCGCGTGAACCGTTCACGCGAGATCCCAGGAGGATTCACAGATGGCTCTGGCAGAGATCACCGGAAGCATGGCCGCGGTCGGTTACGGCCTCGCCGCGATCGGCCCTGGCATCGGCGTCGGTATCGTCTTCGCCTCGTACATCCAGTCGACCGCGCGTCAGCCCGAGTCGGCCGGCCTCACCCGTACGTACATGTTCCTCGGCTTCGCCGTGGTCGAGGCGCTCGCCCTGCTGGGTATCGCCTTCGGCTTCGTGTTCGGCAAGTAACCTCCCCCCTTCGAATTAGCCGGGAGGTTTCCCATGCTGATCTTCGCTGAAGAAGCTGAGCACAACCCGATCATCCCGATCTGGCAGGAGATCGTCGTCGGCGGCATCGCCTTCGCGATCCTGTGCTTCGTGCTCATGAAGTTCGTCTTCCCGCGCATGGAGGAGACCTTCCGGGCGCGCGTCGACGCGATCGAGGGCGGGATCAAGCGCGCCGAGGAGGCGCAGGCCGAGGCGAACCGGCTGCTCCAGCAGTACAAGGAGCAGCTCGCCGAGGCCCGCACCGAGGCGGCTCGCATCCGTGACGAGGCGCGCGCCGACGCGACGGGCATCCGCGAGGACATCCTCGCCAAGGCCCGCGAGGAGAGCGACCGCATCATCGCCGCGGGACGTGACGCCCTGCAGACCGAGCGGCAGACCATCGTCCGCCAGCTGCGCGCCGAGATCGGCTCGCTCGCGGTCGACCTGGCCGGCCGGATCGTCGGCGAATCGCTCGAGGAAGAGGCCCGCCGCCGTGGCACGGTCGAGCGGTTCCTCGAGGAGATCGGCGAAGGCGACGCGGCCGGTGCCGCCGGGCGGCGCTGATGGACGCAGTGTTCACGAACAACGCCAACCGCGACGCCTACGGGGCCGCGGCCGACAAGCTCGCCGGGTTCTCGGCGAGCGCTGACGTCGCTGCGATCTCCAAGGCCGCCGAGGAGATCCTCGCGGTCGCGGACCTGCTGCGGCGCGAGCCGCGGCTGCGCCGGGCGCTGGCCGACCCGGGCCGCCCGGGTGCCGACCGCGCGGAGCTGATCGGCTCGATCCTGTCGGGCAAGGTCGGCACCGAGACCGTCGACCTGCTCAGCGTGCTGGTGTCCGGACGCTGGTCCGGGCCGGGCGCGCTGCTCGACGGCGTCGAGCGGCTCGGAGCCGACGCGCTGCTGTCGGCCGCCGACCGGGCCGGGGACCTGGCCGACGTGGAGGACGAGCTCTTCCGCTTCAGCCAGATCGTCGCGGGTGACCCGCGGCTCGCCGGTGCCCTGAGCGACACCACCGCGCCCGCCGCGGTGCGCTCGGAGCTCGTGTCGGGCCTGCTGACGGGCAAGGCGAAGCCGGCCACGCTCGGCCTCACGCAGCTCGCGGTCGCCGGTTTCGGCGGCCGGGGCTTCGACAGCTCGATCAGCCGCCTGGTCGAACTGGCCGCCGCGAAGCGGGACCGGTCGGTGGCCTACGTGACCACCGCCGTCGCGCTGAGCGACGCCGAGGAGCAGCGCCTGGCCGGTCGCCTGGCCGAGTTGTACGGTCGGAACGTCTCCCTGAAGGTCGACGTCGATCCGCGCATCATCGGAGGCGTGCGGGTCAAGGTCGGCGCGGACCTCTACGACGGCACAGTCGCCCGGCGCCTCGCCGAGGCCAAGACGGCGCTCTCGAAGTAATTACCCCGAAGCTTGATACTCCAGATAGAAGGTTGAGGATGGCCGAGCTGACCATCTCCTCGGACGACATTCGGGGCGCACTCGAGCGCTACGTCTCGTCCGTTGACTCAAAGATCTCCCGCGAGGAGGTCGGCGTCGTCTCGTACGCCGGCGACGGTATCGCCCAGGTCGAAGGCCTCCCCTCGACCATGGCCAACGAACTGCTCGAGTTCGAGGACGGCACGCTCGGCGTCTCGCTCAACCTCGACGTCCGCGAGATCGGCGTCGTCGTCCTCGGCAAGTTCGAGGGCATCGAGGAGGGCCAGCAGGTCAAGCGGACCGGCCGCGTGCTCTCGGTGCCGGTCGGCGACGCCTTCCTCGGCCGCGTGGTCAACCCGCTGGGTGAGCCCATCGACGACCGCGGCGACATCACCAACGAGGGCTACCGCGAGCTCGAGCTCCAGGCGCCGAACGTCATGGCCCGCCAGCCGGTCAAGGAGCCGCTGCAGACGGGCATCAAGGCGATCGACGCCATGACCGCCATCGGCCGCGGCCAGCGCCAGCTGATCATCGGTGACCGCAAGACCGGTAAGACCACGGTCGCGCTGGACACGATCATCAACCAGCGGGACAACTGGAAGTCCGGCGACCCGAAGAAGCAGGTCCGCTGCATCTACGTCGCCATCGGCCAGAAGGCGACCACGATCGCCGCGATCAAGGGCACCCTCGAAGAGCAGGGCGCGATGGAGTACACCACCATCGTGGCCTCCCCGGCGGACGACCCGGCCGGCTTCAAGTACCTCGCCCCCTACACCGGCTCGGCCATCGGCCAGCACTGGATGTACGGCGGCAAGCACGTCCTGATCGTGTTCGACGACCTGACCAAGCAGGCCGAGGCCTACCGCGCCGTGTCGCTGCTGCTGCGCCGCCCGCCGGGCCGCGAGGCCTACCCGGGCGACGTCTTCTACTTGCACTCGCGGCTGCTCGAGCGCTGCGCGAAGCTGTCGGAGGAGCTCGGCGGCGGCTCGATGACCGGCCTGCCGATCATCGAGACCAAGGCCAACGACATCTCGGCCTACATCCCGACGAACGTCATCTCCATCACCGACGGCCAGGTCTTCCTGGAGTCCGACCTGTTCAACCAGGGCGTCCGCCCGGCCATCAACGTCGGCACCTCGGTGTCGCGGGTCGGCGGCTCGGCCCAGGTCAAGGGCATGAAGGACGTCGCCGGCCGGCTTCGGCTCGACCTGGCGCAGTACCGCGAGCTCGAGGCGTTCTCCGCGTTCGCCTCCGACCTGGACAAGGCCTCCCGCGCCCAGCTGGACAAGGGTGCCCGCCTGGTCGAGCTGCTCAAGCAGCCGCAGTACTCGCCCTTCTCGGTCGAGGAGGAGGTCGTCTCGATCTGGGCCGGCACCACGGGCCAGCTGGACTCGATCGCGGTCAGCGACATCCGCCGCTTCGAGACCGAGTTCCTGCAGCACCTGCGCTCCAGCCGCAAGGAGCTGCTCGACGCGATCGCCTCGACCAAGAAGCTCGAGCAGAGCACGATCGACGGCCTGACCGAGGCGATCAACTCGTTCAAGCAGGTGTTCTCGGCCAAGGACGGCGAGACCGCGGTCAACGAGGCGCCGGCCAAGGCGCTTGAGGGCGAGCAGTCCCGCGAGACCGTCACCCGCCAGGTCCGGAAGTCGGGCTGACGCATGGCCGGTCAGGTACAGGCGCTGCGCCGGAGGATCCGGACGGTCAAGTCGACCAAGAAGATCACCAAGGCGCAGGAGCTCGTCGCCACGAGCCGCATCGGTAAGGCGCAGGAGCGGGTTGCCGCTTCCCGCCCCTACGCCGACGCGATCACGGACGTGCTGACGGCGCTGGCCAGCAACGCGAACCTCGACCACCCGCTGCTGGCGCCGCGCACCCCGGTCCGCCGGGCCGGCGTGCTCGTCGTCACCAGCGACCGGGGGCTGTGCGGCGGCTACAACGCCAACGCGCTGCGCACCGCGGAGCAGCTGATCGCCAAGCTGCGCGGGGAGGGCAAGCAGGTCGCGCTGTACGTCGCCGGTCGCAAGGGCGTGGCGTACTACCGCTTCCGCGGTCGTGAGATCGCCGGGAGCTGGACGGGCTTCTCCGAGCAGCCGCGCTACGAGAACGCGTCGGAGATCGGCGAGACGCTCATCCAGGCCTTCGTCAACGGCGCCGACGACTCGGCCGACGGCCCGGGCCCGGACGGCATTCTCGGCATCGACGAGCTGTACATGGTGCACACGCAGTTCCGCTCCCTGATGACCCAGACCCCGGTCGCGCGGATCGTCGCGCCGATGGAGGTCGAGGAGACCGAGGTCAGCGGGCCACTGCCGGCGTACGAGTTCGAGCCGGAGGCCGAGGCGCTGCTCGAGGCGCTGCTGCCGAAGTACATCAACACGCGCATCTTCGCGGCGTTGCTGGACTCGGCGGCCAGCGAGTCGGCCGCCCGCCGCCGCGCCATGAAGAGCGCCTCCGACAACGCCGACGACCTGCTGAAGCGGTACACCCGCGAGATGAACTCCGCGCGGCAGGCGGCGATCACCCAGGAAATCAGCGAGATCGTCGGCGGCGCCAACGCGCTGGCGGCGGCGGGAAGTGATGTGTGATGACTGCACCAGCAGACACGAAGACCGCGGTCGGCCGCGTGGTCCGGGTCATCGGCCCGGTCGTCGACGCCGAGTTCCCGCGTGACGCCATGCCCGACATCTACAACGCGCTCCACGTCGACGTGACCCTCTCCGAGGGCACGAAGAAGCTGACGCTCGAGGTTGCCCAGCACCTCGGCGACAACATGGTGCGCGCGATCTCCATGCAGCCCACCGACGGCCTGATCCGCGGGGCCGAGGTGCGCGACACCGGCGCGGGCATCTCGGTGCCGGTCGGCGACGTGACCAAGGGCCACGTGTTCAACGCGCTCGGCGAGGTGCTCAACGCCGACGAGTCGAAGCTGGAGATCAAGGACCGCTGGGAGATCCACCGCTCGGCGCCGAAGTTCGCCGAGCTCGAGCCGAAGACCGAGATGCTGGAGACCGGCATCAAGGTCCTCGACCTGCTCGCGCCCTACGTGCGCGGTGGCAAGATCGGCCTGTTCGGCGGCGCCGGCGTGGGCAAGACGGTGCTCATCCAGGAGATGATCACCCGTGTCGCCCGCAACTTCGGTGGTACGTCGGTCTTCGCCGGCGTGGGTGAGCGCACCCGTGAGGGCAACGACCTCATCCTGGAGATGGCCGAGGGTGGCGTTCTGGACAAGACCGCGCTGGTCTTCGGCCAGATGGACGAGCCCCCGGGCACCCGGCTGCGCGTCGCGCTCTCCGCGCTGACCATGGCGGAGTACTTCCGTGACGTGCAGAACCAGGAGGTGCTGCTCTTCATCGACAACATCTTCCGGTTCACGCAGGCCGGCTCCGAGGTCTCGACGCTGCTCGGCCGTATGCCGAGCGCCGTCGGTTACCAGCCGACCCTGGCCGACGAGATGGGTCTGCTGCAGGAGCGCATCACCTCCGTGCGGGGCAAGGCCATCACCTCGCTCCAGGCGATCTACGTGCCCGCCGACGACTACACCGACCCGGCGCCGGCCACCACGTTCGCCCACCTCGACGCGACGACCAACCTCGAGCGGTCGATCTCGGACAAGGGCATCTACCCGGCCGTCGACCCGCTGGCGTCCTCCTCGCGCATTCTCGCGCCGGAGTTCGTCGGCATCGAGCACTACACGGTCGCCCGCGAGGTGCAGCGGATCCTGCAGAAGTACAAGGACCTGCAGGACATCATCGCCATCCTCGGTATGGACGAGCTGTCCGAAGAGGACAAGGTGACGGTCGCCCGGGCCCGCCGCATCGAGCGGTTCCTGTCGCAGAACACCTACGCCGCGGAGCAGTTCACGAGCATCCCGGGCTCGACCGTCCCCCTCAAGGAGACGATCGAGGCGTTCAAGAAGATCTCCGAGGGCGAGTACGACCACTTCCCCGAGCAGGCGTTCTTCATGTGCGGTGGCCTCGAGGACCTCGAGAAGAAGGCGCACGAGCTGATGAAGGACTGACCTTCGTCGGTCTTCGGGAGGGCGCGTCGCCGGTCCGGTGGCGCGCCTTCTCCTTTGTTGATGAACCATCTGCAATTTTCGGCAAAGCCACTTCGCTGGGCGGTGACGTGCGTCACGCTCTGAAGTGTTCGAGCCGAGACTCCGCGCGCGGCGCGGCAAGGGCGCTTCACCAGGTGTGCCAACGTGGTGAGGCCCACTGCTCGGCGCGTCGGATCATTGACTAGACTCGTCCAAACCGAATCGCGCACACGAGGAGTAACTAGCGTGGCGAGGCAGCTGCACGTGGAGCTCGTAGCCGTCGAGGAAAAAGTGTGGTCCGGCGACGCGGACATGGTCGTGGCGCGCACGACGGAGGGTGAACTCGGCGTCCTCTACGGCCACGAACCGCTCCTGGGCCAGCTCGCCGAAGAGGGCCAGGTGCGCATCAAGCAGAACGGTCAGGAACTCGCGTACGACGTCGCCGGCGGGTTCATCTCCGTCTCCGGCACCGGCGTGACGGTCCTCGCCGAGAGCTGCACCCCCGCCACCGCCTCCGCAGCGCACTGACGGCCGGGCGGCGCAGGTGAGGATCGTCGAGGGCATCGGCATCGCGGTCCTGATCCTGCTCGCCGCCCTGGCGGTGCTGTTCCTGCGCCGCCTCGTGATCGCGCGGCAGGGCGGCACCATCGAGCTCGGCGTCCGCCTGAGCACCATCATCCCCGGCCGCGGCTGGTCGGCCGGGCTCGCCCGGTTCGCCGGCGATGAGTTGCGGTGGTATCGCATCTTCAGCTTCTGGCCGGGCCCGCGCCGAGTGCTTTCCCGGCGCGGGCTCGCCGTCGACCGCCGCCGTGCCCCGGACGCGGCCGAGCTGCTCGTGCTGCCGCCGGACTGGGTGATCGTCCGGTGCGTCAGCCGCCAGTCGCCCGTCGAGATCGCGATGGCGGAG
Organism: Dactylosporangium sp. NPDC000244; assembly: GCF_040300725.1. Taxonomy (NCBI): domain Bacteria; kingdom Bacillati; phylum Actinomycetota; class Actinomycetes; order Micromonosporales; family Micromonosporaceae; genus Dactylosporangium; species Dactylosporangium sp. NPDC000244. Next base: position 56,442 of record NZ_JBEPEH010000020.1, on the reverse strand, counting down.
CGAGCCCTGACCGGCTTCCTGTCCTGGGTCGAGGCGGCGCCCCCGGGGGAATCGACCCCGGAGACGCGGCCGTACCGCTACAAGGCGAGCTGAGCCTGCCTACCGCTCGCCGCCGGGCACCCACTTCACGTCCCCGCCCGGGTTGGCCGCGCGGCACAGGATGAACAGCAGGTCCGACAGGCGGTTGAGGTACTGCAGCGCGATCTCGTTGGTCCGTCGCGCATCGGCCTCCCAGAGCGCCCAGGCGCTGCGCTCGGCCCGCCGGGCCACCGTCCGGGCCACGTGCAGCAGCGCGGCGCCGGGGGTGCCGCCGGGCAGGATGAAGGAGTCCAGCTTGGGCAGCTCCTCGTTGAACTCGTCACACCACTGCTCCAGGCGCTCCACCTGCTCGGCCGTCACGCGCAGCGGCGGGTGCGGCGGGTCGGCCGCGATGGGGTTGCACAGATCCGCCCCGACGTCGAAGAGGTCGTTCTGCACGGCCCGGAGCACCGTCGCGATCCGCTCGTCGAGCGCGCCCAGCGCGATCGCGGCGCCGATCGCGGCGTTGGTCTCGTCGACGTCGGCGTACGCGACCAGGCGCGGGTCGGTCTTCGACACCCGCGAGAAGTCGCCCAGTCCCGTCGTGCCGGTGTCGCCGGTCTTCGTGTAGATCCGCGTGAGGTGAATGGCCATGGTTTTCACGGTACGGAATCCCCCTACGATGACGGACGTGGACGTGATCCGTGTGATGGGCGGCGCCCGGCTGGCCGGTGACGTATCCGTGGTCGGGGCGAAGAACTCGGCCCTCAAGCTGATGGCGGCAGCGCTGCTCGCCACCGGTCGCAGCGTGCTGACGAACGTGCCGCGCATCACCGACATCGCCATCATGGCGGAGGTGCTGCGCCGGCTCGGTTGCGAGGTCGAGCAGGACGAGGACCGCGTGACCATCGACGTGCCGGAGGAGCTCGGCACCGAGGCCGACTACGACCTCGTGCGCCGCCTGCGCGCCTCGATCTGCGTGCTCGGCCCGCTGCTGGCCCGCCGCGGCCACGTGCGCGTGGCGCACCCCGGCGGCGACGCGATCGGCTCCCGCGGCCTGGACATGCACGTCGAGGGCCTGCGCCGGATGGGCGCCGACATCTCGGGCGAGCACGGCTTCGTCATCGCCACCGCCCCGAAGCTGCACGGCGCCACCATCTGGCTGGACTTCCCGAGCGTCGGCGCGACCGAGAACCTGCTCATGGCGGCCGTGCTCGCGGGCGGCCGCACCGAGATCGACAACGCCGCTCGCGAGCCCGAGATCGTGGACATCTGCCGCATGCTGACCGACATGGGCGCCGACATCCAGGGGGCGGGCTCCTCGCGCCTGGTCGTGCAGGGCGTGCCGGAGCTGCACCCGGTCGAGCACCGCACCGTCGGCGACCGGATCGTGGCCGGCACCTGGGCCTTCGCGGCCGCCATGACCCGCGGCGACGTGACCGTGCACGGCATCGACCCGGCGTTCCTGGAGATCGCGCTGGACAAGGTCGTGACCGCCGGCGGCGAGGTGACCACCGCGCCGGACTCGTTCCGCGTGGTGATGCCGGGCCGCCCGAAGGCGGTCGACGTGGTGACCCTGCCCTTCCCGGGCTTCGCGACGGACCTGCTGCCGATGGCGGTGGGACTGGCGTCGGTCTCGGAGGGCTCGTCGCTGGTGACCGAGAACATCTTCGACGGGCGCTTCATGTTCATCAACGAGATGTCCCGCCTCGGCGCGGACATCCGCACCGACGGGCACCACGCGGTCGTGCGGGGCAAGGACCGGCTGTCGGGGGCCCCGGTCACGGCCACGGACATCCGCGCGGGGGCCGGGCTGGCGATCGCCGGGCTGTGCGCGGACGGTGTCACGGAGATCCGTCACGTGCACCACATCGACCGCGGGTACCCGAGCTTCGAGTCCGACCTGCGCGCCCTGGGCGTGGAGGTCGAGCGCTCCGTCGCCCCGCCGGACCAGTTCGACTTCTGACCGGCTACCCGACCCGGAAGAGCCGGTCGGCGGGGTCGACCACGGCGGGCAGCGCCGCGCCGGGCCGCAGGGCCGGGTCGTCGGGGCGGATCGTGTCGGCCTCGAAGGTGGCGAACCCGGGGCCGCTGATGCGCAGGCGGAGCTCCAGGCCCGGGTCCTCGCCGCCGAGGTGGTTCGCCACCGTCAGGATCTCGGCCGTCGCGGGGACGCCGGCGGCGGCAAGGCGGCGCGCGTCGCGGCGCGAGCGGGCGACGAGCCGCCAGCCGAAGACGCCGAAGCCGACCCCGGCGACCGTCGTCAGCAGGTCGCCGGCCAGCAGGCCCCAGAAGTCCTTGGGCGACAGGGGCGGGCCGAGCGTCAGGGCGCCGGTGAGCAGGATCGGTCCCGGCAGGCAGATGCCCAGGAACAGGATCCGGCTCAGCAGCGCGCCGATCGGGCCGATGCGGGTTTCCGCCTCGCGGGGCGTATTCATCACCGTCGCACCGTAGCGCGGCGGGGCTAGGAACTGAGCGGCTAGGAACTGATCAGCCTCCGGGCGCGGTCCAGCTCGTCGGCGAAGACGAGGATGCGCACCATGCCGTCCCGGCCCGTGGCCAGGGTCGCGCGGACGCCGTTGCTGCGCAGGCGGTCCCGCACGTCGCGCGCGAAGGCCAGGTCGCCCACCATCGAGACCGTGCGGAGCAGGCCGTAGTCGACCGAGGGGCGCGGCGGGGGCGAGGCCGGGACGCCGTACTTCAGCAGGCGGATGATGAGCAGCAGCGCGGCCAGCACGCCGGCGGAGGCGGCCCAGCCCGCGAGGTACATGAGGGGCACATCCACAGTCTGCCACCAGTTGATCACGTATCGGAGTCTTCTACACGTACTCGTGAGCGCCTACGGCCGCGGGCACCACGGGCACCGCGGCCGGGACGGTGAAACTGAAGCGGCTGCCCCCGCCGGGGTTGTCGGTCACCGCGATCGTGCCGCCGTGCCGGTCCACGATGCGGCGGCAGATCGCGAGGCCGAGGCCGGTCCCGCCGTACGACTGCCCGGCGTGCGCCCGGTGGAACGACTCGAACACGTGCGGCTTGTCCGCGTCGGGGATGCCGATCCCGCGGTCGGCGACCTCCACCCGGATCCAGCCCGGGCCGGACGGCTGGGCGCTGATGTCGATCTTGGGCACGCGGCCCGGCCGCACGTACTTGAGCGCGTTGCCGACCAGGTTGTCCAGCACGTGCCGCAGCATCGCGGGGTCGGCCTCGACGCGGGGGAGCGTCCCGACGTACACGTCCGGCCGCACCCGCAGGTGCCCGACCCGCTCCGCGACGACGTCGGCCACGAGTTCGCCGAGGTCCACCTCGCACGGCTTGAGGGCGGCGTCGCGTGCGGTGACGTACGCGAGCAGATCGTCGATCAGGCGCCGCATCCGCACCACGCCCGCCCCGACGCGCTCGAGGCTGTCGTAGGCCTGCTCGGGCCGGTCCGGCAGCGCGTCGCGGCCCATCTCCGCGTGCGCGCCGATGACGGTCAGCGGGTTCTTGAGGTCGTGCGCGACGATCCCGGCGAACGCGGCGAGGTCGGCCTCCCGCTCGCGGGCCTCGGTGATGTCGTGGAACACCACGATCGCCCGGCGCTGCCCGTCGTGGTCCAGCGGCCGCCCGCTGACCGACAGGAACACCCCGTCGGGCCGGTCCGGGCCGCGCAGGATCATCTCGACGCGGTCGGTGGACTCGCCGGCGAGGGCGCGCACGAGGGGCAGTTGGTCCGCCGGGAACTCGGTGACGCCGTCGGGCCGCAGGAAGCGCGACGCTCCCGACTCGTCGCCGTCGAGGGTCCGCCCGAGCATGGCCTGGGCGGCCGGGTTGTGCACGATGAAGACCCCGTCGGCGTCGACCACCCCGACGCCGTCGCTGATGCGGTCCAGAACGCCGTTGAGCAGCGCGAGCTGGTTGTCGGCGGTGCGCTGGGCCGCGCGCAGCCCCGCGGTCGCGGTCACGACCCGCTCCTCGGCCCGCCCTCGTGCGCCCGCGAGCGCCCACAGCATCGCGCACACGAGCAGCGTGAGCAGGGTGCCGCCGAGCCCGACGACGAGCGGCAGGATCGGCGCCGAGCCGCCCATCTTCGCCGCGTCGACCGAGACGACCAGCCGCCACTCCCGGTTGGCGATCTGCACGTGCAGGTCGCGGTGGATGTCCGGGTGCTGGCCGGCCTGGTGCAGCCGGGCGACGAGGCTCTCCTGGCCGCCCCCGTTCTGCGCCCACAGCTCGGCGTCGGCCTGCCCCTGGGTCGCGCGTGTGAGCACCCCGCCGATGAAGTCCTGGCCGCGCAGGCCGAGCACGACCCAGCCCTTGAACTCGCGCCGTCCGTCCGGGGCCGGATCGCCGTACGCGGGCGCGGCGAGCACGAACGACAGCTGCTGCCGGTCGGCGGGCAGGCCGCGGTCGCGCAGCAGCACGTACGTGTCGGAGACGGCCGCCTCGCCGGAGCGGCGCGACTCCCACAGCGCGGTGGTCGGCTCGGCCGCCTGGGACAGGTCGGTGCCGGCGGGCAGGACGGCCGAGGCGTCCAGCGGGCGGCTGAAGATGGTGAAGAGGTGCTCGCGGCCGTTGCCCTGGGGGTGCAGCTGCAGGTCGGAGACGCCGCGGTCGCGCCAGTACCGCTGGACCGAGGCGACCTGGGTGTCGTCCGCGGCGACGAGGAAGACCAGCGAGGTCGCGCCGACGAGCCCGGCCTGGCGCAGCGGGGCGGTGGTCGCGGCGAAGTCGTCGGCGGTGAGCTCGTCGTGCGAGCCGACGGCGGCGGCGACCGTGCGCAGCGTGTCGAGGTAGCGGTGGATCTCCGAGCGCACGGACGCGTCGGAGAGCACGGCCGCGCGGTCCAGGACGCCGTGCGCGCGCTCCCGCTGCCCGTCGCGGATGGCGTGCGCGGCCTGCCACGACGCGCCGAGGCCGAGCGCGAGCACGAGCGCGATCGCCAGGGCACCGGTGCGGCCGACCCGGCGGACCGCCTTGCCGAGCCGACCCGTCACCCAACGCTGATCGGCAGTGAACGGGTGCAATTCAGGATTTTTGCTCGGGTCCGCGGTGGTGCGGACCGTCGCTCCCGCCAGGAATCCCGGCGTCCGCGGTGGCAAGAACCGTTCGCTCGCGCTTCGTTCGCCCGTGTTCGCTCAGTCGCCGGCGTTCGTCCGGCCGGTACCGTTCGTTGCGCCGCTCGCCTTCGTCCGGCCGCGTCCGTTCGTTCGCTCGCGTTCGCTCCGTCGCGTTCGGCCGATCCCGTTCGTTCGCTCAGTCGCGTTCGGCCGGTCGCGTTCGTTCGGTCAGTCGCGTTCGGTCCAGCGGAACGTCAGCAGGCACAGCGCGAGCCCGAGCACGATCCAGCCGCCGAGCACGAGCGCGATCGTGCCGTGCTGCCAGCTGCCCGCGGGCTCCTGGGCCGCGAACGAGTCGGGCAGGAACACCGAGCGCATCCCCTGGGTCATCCACTTGAGCGGGAAGACCGAGGCGATCCCGCGCATCCAGCTCGGCAGCTCCGTGTACTGGAAGAACACCCCGGAGATGAACTGCAGCACGATCGCCACGGGGGTCACGACGGCCGGGCCGCTGCGGCCCGAGCGCGCGAGCGAGGAGAACGCGATCCCGCACAGCGTGCAGGCGGTGATGCCCAGCAGCGCCACCCAGACGAACGTCAGCCACTTCTCGCCGGTGGCGGGCAGCTTGACGCCGAAGAAGAGGGTCGCGGCCGTGACGAGCAGGACCGTCTCGACGAGGCCGATGGCCAGCACCATGACGATCTTGCCGATGAAGTAGGCGGCCCGGGGCATCGGCGTGCCGCGCAGCCGCTTGAGGATGCCCTTCTCCCGCTCGATCGGGATCTGGATGGCCAGGCTCTGGAACCCGGTGGCGAGCAGGCCCGCGGCGATCATGCCGGCCGCGAAGTACTGGGTGAAGGTGACCCCGGGCGCGATCTCGCCGCCGAAAACCGCGCCGAACACGCACAGCAGGATCAGCGGGAAGGCGAGGGTGAAGACCACCGACTCGCGGCTGCGCAGGAACTGCTTGATCTCCAGGCCGCCCCGCAGGAGGCCGAGCCGCAGGGTGGTCATTCCTTGCTCACTTCTTGGGGGCTGCCGATCATCCGCAGGTACACATCCTCGAGGCTCGGTCTGGTGACGGTCAGGCCCGGCACCTCGCCGCCGAACTGCTCGGCCAGGCGCGCGACCACGGCGGTCGGGCTGTCGGTGCGCTCGCTGCGCGGGCCGTCGGGGGAGTGCCAGCCGACCGTGGCGCCGCCGTCGCCGCGGCCGCCGAGCCGTCCGGGCGTGTCGACGGCGATGAGCTTCCCGCCGGCCAGCACGCCCACGCGGTCGGCCAGGGCCTCGGCCTCGTCGAGGTAGTGGGTGGTGAGCAGGATCGTGGTCCCGGCCTTGGCGAGCTCGCGGATCAGCCCCCAGAACTCCCGGCGCGCCTCCGGGTCGAAGCCGGTCGTCGGCTCGTCGAGGAACAGCAGCTCGGGCCGGCCGACGATGCCCAGGGCGACGTCGAGCCGGCGCTTCTGGCCGCCGGAGAGCGTCCGCGTGCGGGCGTTCTGCTTCTCGGCGAGCCCGACGCGCGTGATGATCTCGTCCGGGTCGGCGGCGGAGGGGTAGTAGTTCGCGAAGTGGTGGACGACCTCGCGCGCGGTCAGGTCGTCGAACTCGCCGGTGCTCTGCAGCACGACGCCGACCCGCGCCCGCCAGGCCGCGTCCCCGCGCTGCGGGTCGATGCCCAGCACCGCGACCTCGCCGGACGTGCGGTGCCGGAACCCCTCGAGGATCTCGACCGTCGTCGTCTTGCCGGCGCCGTTCGGGCCGAGCAGCGCGAACACCTCGCCGTCGCGCACGTCGAGGTCGACCCCGTCGACGGCCACCGCCTTGCCGTAGGCCTTGCGCAGGCCGCGCACCGTGATCGCATCCGCCACGGCACTCACTCTAGTGGGGTGACAACTTTCACCGGCGACCCCTGGTTACCCTTCAGTAGGGTGCTGCGTATGGTCGATGAGAGGCTTCCCGAACGCGACCGTCCCTGGGTCATGCGAACCTATGCCGGCCACTCCTCGGCGGCCGCCTCCAACGCCCTGTTCCGCCGCAACCTGGCCAAGGGCCAGACCGGCCTGTCGGTGGCGTTCGACCTGCCCACGCAGACCGGCTACGACCCCGACGCCGAGCTCGCGCGGGGCGAGGTGGGCCGCGTCGGGGTGCCGGTCGCACACCTCGGCGACATGCGCGAGCTCTTCGGCGGCATCGACCTCGAGCGCGCCAACACCTCGATGACGATCAACGCCACGGCGATGTGGCTGCTCGCGCTCTACGTGACCTGCGCCCGGGAGCAGGGCGTCGAGCTCGCCCGGCTGGCGGGGACGACGCAGAACGACATCGTGAAGGAGTACCTCTCCCGCGGCACGCACATCTTCCCGCCCAGGCCGTCGCTGCGCCTGACCACGGACACGATCGCGTGGACCGTCGCGAACTGCCCGCGCTGGAACCCGGTCAACATCTGCTCGTACCACCTCCAGGAGGCCGGGGCCACCCCGGTGCAGGAGGTGGCCTTCGCGCTGGCGACCGCGATCGCCGTGCTCGACGCCGTGCGCGACTCCGGCCAGGTGGCGCCCGAGCGCTTCGGCGACGTGGTGGCCCGGATCTCGTTCTTCGTCAACGCCTCCGTGCGCTTCGTCGAGGAGACGGCGAAGATGCGCGCCTTCACGGCGATGTGGGACCGGCTCACGGAATCCCGCTACGGGGTGGCTGATGCTTCGGCGCGCCGGTTCCGGTACGGCGTCCAGGTCAACTCGCTCGGCCTGACCGAGGCCCAGCCCGAGAACAACGTGCAGCGCATCGTGCTGGAGATGCTCGGCGTGACCCTCTCCCGCGGCGCCCGGGCCCGGGCCGTGCAGCTGCCGGCCTGGAACGAGGCGCTGGGCCTGCCGCGGCCGTGGGACCAGCAGTGGTCGCTGCGCATGCAGCAGGTGCTCGCGTTCGAGTCGGATCTGCTGGAGTACCCGGACCTGTTCGAGGGTTCGAAGGTCATGGACGCCCTGGTCGGCGAGATCGTCGAGGGCGCGACCGAGGAGCTGGAGCGGGTCCTGGACATGGGCGGGGTGGTCGCGGCCGTCGAGTCCGGCTACCTCAAGAGCGCCCTGGTCGCCTCCCTGGCCGAGCGCCGCGCCCGCCTGGAGCGCGGCGACGACGTGGTCGTGGGCGTGAACCGTTTCACCGAGACCGAGCCGTCCCCGCTCCTGGCCGCGGGCGCGGCCGCGATCGAGCAGATCGACCCGGCCGTGGAGCAGGCCGCGGTGGCCGCGATCGCCGCATGGCGCTCCGCCCGCGGCGACGTAACGTCGTGCCTGGAGGCCCTGCGCGCGGCCGCGTCCGGCGACGGCAACCTGATGGAGGCCACGCTTGCGTGCGTCGAGGCGGGCGTGACCACCGGCGAGTGGGCGGGCACGCTGCGCGAGGTGTTCGGCGAGTACCGTGCCCCGACCGGCCTGACCGCCACGCTCTCGACGCCGACGGCGAACATGGACGCGGTCCGCGCCCGCGTGCGCCGCACCGCCGAGGACCTCGGCACCGGCCGCCTGCGCATGCTGGTCGGCAAGCCCGGGCTGGACGGCCACTCCAACGGCGCGGAACAGATCGCGGTGCGGGCGCGCGATGCGGGCTTCGAGGTGGTGTACCAGGGGATTCGGCTCACACCGGCGCAGATCGTGGCGGCGGCTGTTGAGGAGGACGTGGACCTGGTGGGGCTCTCGGTGCTGTCGGGCTCCCACCTGGCCGCGGTGGCGTCGGTGCTGTCGGGCCTGCGCGAGTCGGGGCTGGGCGACCTGCCTGTGGTGGTGGGCGGGATCATTCCGCCCGGGGACGCGGAGACCTTGCGCTCGTCGGGCGTGGCGCGCGTCTTCACCCCGAAGGACTTCGCCATCACGGATGTGGTGGACGAACTCGTGACCGTGGTGCGGGAGGCGCACAACCTCTGACTGTTTTTCCCCGAAAAGTCCGACACTTCGTGATCGGACTTTTCGCATTTATACCCCGTCAGGGGATAAATGCGATTCATGCCGATTTCCGAGACGGTCCTCGGCCGATCTCGCGCTTTCGCCGCCGGTCGTGCTGGTGCTGGCGTTTGTCGCCGGGTGTTTCGGGCTCGTGCCCGGGCGACCCGCCGCGCGGCAACGGCTTGTCGTGGCGCGCTGGCTCGTTGTGACGCGCTGCTCGTTGTGACGCATTGCTTGGCGTGGTGCTGGATTAGCCGTAGCCGTAGCCGTAGCCGCAGCCGCAGGCGGCCAGCGGCGATGGCGTGGTGCGCGGCGGCGGGGTGTGCGCCGGTCGCGGCGAGCGGCTGCGGCGTCCGGGCAAGCGGTGTGCGGGCGGCCGTGCGGTGTGCGGGTGGCGAGCGTGCGGAACGTGGCGCGGTGTGCCGTGGCGGCCGTGCGGTGTGCGGCGGCGGGGTGTGCGCCGGGCGCGGCGAGCGGCTGCGGCGTCCGGGCAAGCGGTGTGCGGGCGGCGGGCGTGTGGAGGTGGCGCGGTGTGCGGCGGCGCGGTGTGCGGCTGCGGCGTGCAGGGGCGGCGTGCGGCTGCGGGGCGCGCGATGGGAGTACGGCGTGCGGCGGTGGCTCGGCGCTTCCGCGGTGGTCGGCGGCCCGGGAGGGCCCGTGGCGCGCCGGTGTCAGAAGAGCGTCAGCTCGTCCTTCTGCACGCCGCGCAGCGCGTTGTAGTCCAGCACGACGCACCGGATGCCGCGGTCCTCGGCCAGGACCCGGGCCTGCGGCTTGATCTCCTGCGCCGCGAAGATCCCGGACACGGGCGCGAGCAGGGGATCGCGGCCGAGCAGCTCGAGGTACCGGGTCAGCTGCTCCACCCCGTCGATCTCGCCGCGGCGCTTGATCTCGACCGCCACGGTCGCGCCCTCGCCGTTGCGGCAGAGCAGGTCGACGGGGCCGATCGCCGTCATGTACTCGCGGCGGACCAGCGTGAAGCCCACCCCCAGCGTCTCCGGCGCCGCCGCCAGCAGCTCCTGCAGGTGCGCCTCCACCCCGTCCTTGACCAGGCCCGGGTCGACGCCCAGCTCGTGCGAGCTGTCGTGCAGGATCTCCTCGATCGTGATGCGCAGCTCCTCGCCGCCCTTGTTGACCACGCGCCAGAGGCCGTCGGACTCCTCGAGCCGGCAGGGCGGGCTCATCCAGTTCAGCGGCTTGTACGCCCGGTCGTCGGCGTGGATCGAGATCGACCCGTCGGCCTTGATGAGCAGCAGGCGGGTCGCGGGCGGGAGGTGAGCCGTGAGCCGGCCGATGTAATCGACCGAGCACTTGGCGATGACGAGACGCACGGCCGACAGCCTAACCCGCCCACCCGGTGGGACTGGCAACCCGATGTCATGCTTTAGGAGTGTTGGAGTCATTGACGGGTCTCGGCCTCGCCACATCGGCCGGGCTCAACGCCTATATCCCGTTGCTGGCGATCGGCGTGCTCGCGCGGTACACAGAGCTGATCACGCTGCCGTCGAACTGGCAGTGGATGGAGAACGGCTGGACCCTGACGATCGTCGCGATCCTGCTGGCGATCGAGTTCGTCGCCGACAAGGTGCCGATGCTCGACCACGTCAACGACGTCATCCAGACGTTCATCCGCCCGACCGCCGGCGGCCTGGCCTTCGGCGCCGCGTCGAGCTCCGAGACGGTCACGGTCACCGACCCGGGTTCGTTCTTCACGAGCCATCAATGGGTGCCGATAGTCGTCGGCGGCGCGATATCCCTGGGCGTGCACGGGATGAAGGCCGTGTCCCGGCCGGTCATCAACGCCACGACGGTCGGCTTCGGCGCCCCGATCGTGAGCACCATCGAGGACTTCTTCAGCGTCTTCCTGTCGGTGATCGCGATCGTCCTGCCGATCGTGGTCCTGCTCTTCATGCTGCTGCTGTTCCTGGGCTTCGGCTGGCTGCTGCGGCGCCGGAAGAAGCGCAAGGAGGAGAAGGCCGCCGCGAAGTGGGCCGCCGCCCAGGGATACCGCCCGGCCCCTTAGCGCCTCGGCCCCCAAGCGCGCCCTATTTGCTGCGGCCGTGCACGAGTTTCACCACGCGCACGATCTGCTGCATGGTCTTCTCGGTGCGGTCGAACGTCATCGCCGCCAGCACCGTCGGGCCCCGCCGCTTCACGATCGCCTTCGGGCGGGTGAACTCGCGCAGGCCGTCCGCGCCGTGGATGCGGCCGAAGCCGGAGTTCCCCACGCCGCCGAAGGGCAGGGTGGGCATGCCGGCGAAGGTGAGCGTCGAGTTGATCGAGGTCATGCCCGAGCGGACCTGGCGGGCGAGGGCGAGGCCCTGGGACTTGGAGAAGATCGCGCCGCCCAGGCCGTAGCCGGTGCTGTTGGCCCGGCGGACGCCCTCGGCCGCGTCGCGGACCCGCGCGACGGTGAGCGTCGGGCCGAAGGTCTCCTCCTGCACCGCCGCGGCGTCCTCGGGCACGTCCACCAGGATCGTCGGGCTGACGAAGGGCGGCTGGACGGCCTCCGCGCCGCCGAGGACCGCGCGGCCGCCGCGGGTGAGGGCGTCCTCGATGTGCCGGCGGATGATGTCGATCTGCGACGGCATGGTGATCGGGCCGATGTCCGAGTCCGGCTCCGCCCCGACGCTGAGCTTCGCCGCGCGCGCCACCACGCGGTTGAGGAAGTCGTCGAAGACCGGCTCGGCGACGTACACCCGCTCGATCCCGACGCACGTCTGACCGGCGTTGGTCAGCCCGCCCCACACGCAGGAGGCGGCGGCCGCGTCCAGGTCGGCATCGGCCGCCACGACCATCGCGTCCTTGCCGCCGCACTCCAGCAGGACCGGGGTGAGGGACTCGGCGGCCGCGGCCATGACCTTCTTGCCGGTGGCGGTCGAGCCGGTGAACGCGATCTTGTCGACCCCGCTGCGGCACAGGGCGGCGCCCACGTCGCCGAGGCCGTGCACGATCTGCAGCACCGGGTGCTCGGGGACGACCTCGTGGAAGCGGTCCACGAACCACTGCCCGACGGCCGGGGTGTACTCACTGGGCTTGAACACCACCGCGTTGCCGGCCGCGAGCGCGTAGGCGATCGAGCCCATCGGCGTCAGGATCGGGTAGTTCCACGGCCCGATGACCCCGATCACGCCGAAGGGGAGGTACTCGAGGTACGACGCGTGCTCCTTGAGCAGGATGGAGCTGCCCACCCGCCGCCGGCCCAGCACCTTGCGGGCGTGCTGCGCGGCCCACGCGATGTGGTCGATCGCCGCGATGGCCTCCACGAGCGCGTCGGCCCGCGGCTTGCCGCCCTCCCGGTGCATGAGCGCCGCCAGCTCGTCCAGGCGGTTGGTGAGCACACTGCGGAACGCCAGCAGGCGCTGCTTGCGCCCGCCGAACCCGAGTCCACCCCACCACGCGGCCGCGTCACGCGCGCGGGCCACCGCGTCGGTGAGAGAATCGGTGGAGGCGACCGGGAAGCGGCCGACCTCCTCGCCCGTGGCGGGGTTGGTCGAGATCAGCGAGCCCTCGTCGATGGCGGGGACGCCGGGCGTTCGCGTGACGGTCATGGCGCGAGTGTAAACCCGGAAATTACTCACGAGTAGGCCCTGATCGGCCGTCGAAATGCGGTGCGCGCCTCCGACCATCGGGTACTACGACCGCAGGAGGAACCGTGAAGACCGAGAAGCTCGACGTACCCGGCGCGACCCTGTACTACGAAGTGCGCGGCAATGGCCCGGTGCTGCTGCTGATCTGCGGCGGCATCTACGACGCCGAGGGCTTCGCGGCCCTGGCCGACCGGCTCGCCGGCGAGTACACCGTGGTCACCTACGACCGGCGCGGCAACTCGCGCAGCGTGCTCGACGGGGCGCCGGCCGAGATCATCCTCGAGGAGCAGGCCGACGACGCGTACCGCGTGCTGGGCGCGGTCGGCGTGACCGAGGACGAGCCGGCCGTCGTGTTCGGCAACAGCTCGGGCGCGGTGATCGCGCTGGAGCTCGCGGCGCGCTTCCCGGGCATGGTCCGCACGGTCGTCGCGCACGAGCCGCCCCTGTTCGAGCTGCTGCCCGACTTCGACTACTGGCGCAGCGTGATGACCGAGGTGTCCGACGCCTACCGCGACGGTGGCGTCGGGGCCGCGATGGGCGTCTTCGGCGCGGCCATGGACATGCACGGCGACGACGGCACGCCCGCGACCCCGCCCTCGCCCGAGTTCGCGGCGCGGATGGCGGCGAACGTGGAGTTCTTCGTGCAGTACGAGATCCCGCCCGTCGCCACGTTCGTGCCCGACCTGGACGGCCTGCGCTCGGGCGCGGTGCGGATCGTGCCCGCCGTGGGCGCGGCGAGCATGGGGGAGCCGCCCAACCGGTCCGCCCGTGAGCTCGGCGCGCGCCTGGAGGTCGCGGTGGCCGAGTTCCCCGGCGGGCACGGCGGCTTCGGCGACGCGGGGCCCTTCGCGGCGAAGCTCAAAGAGGTGCTGTCGTCGTAAGACGACAAGAGCAAAGGCCATGACTCGGGTCCGCCGGGGTGCGGACCGTCGCTCCCGCCAGACACCGCTCGGCGCTGGCGCGCCGTCGCTGCCAGGCTCGCCGCTGGTCACCCACCCCGATCGGCCGTCAGTCCTTCGGCACCCCGGCGCTCAGGAAGCGTGCTCCTTGATGATCCGCTCGGCCACGGCGACGGGGTCGGCGAGCCGGCCCTCCGCGGGCGCGTCGACCCACCGCTGCTGGCCCGGGAAGTAGGCCCCCGAGGCGGCCGCGCGCCGGATGTTCTCCTGCATGTGCGTGTCCATCTGGCCGGGGTCGATGTTCACGACGCTGATCTTCTCGTCGTCGCGCGTCTGCGAGGCCACGGCGTCGAAGAAGGTCTCGCCGGCCGCCTTCGTGGTGCAGTACAGCGCCCAGCCGTCGATGATCCGGTGCGCCGCGCCCGAGGAGACGAACAGCAGCCGCTTGCGCGCGTCGGCCGGGGCGGCCCGCAGGAACGTGTTGGTGAGCACGGCCGGGGCGGTGAGGTTGACCGCGATCGCGTTGGTGATGGCCTGGGTGGTGAGCCGGCCGACGGCGCCGATGGGCTCGACGACGGCGGCGTTGTGGATCAGCACGGCCTCGTCGGCATCGCGCAGGAACCCGCGCATGATGTCGTGGTCCGGCAGCCAGTGCGCGTCCGCGATGTCGGTCGAGAACAGCGTGACGTCCCCGGGCCGTTCGTCGCGCAAGAGTTGCTGCTGTTCGCTGAAGTGCCGCCCGATCGCGAGGACCCGATCGCCGCGCGAGATGGACACGTCGAAGAGAGCGGCCCCCAGGCCGCGGGATACCCCGGTGATCACGACGGCACGCATGCGGTCACTCTATTCCTGTCGCCGGGTCATTTATATGGCCCGTGCGCCGGGGACGGGTGGTCCCTTCGGCGCGCCCGGGCAGGTGTCGCCGAGCTTCCCCGCGACGGCGCCGAGCGCATCGGCCAGCGCCCGCGTCTGGGCCTCGTCGAGGTGGTCGAAGATGAGCCGGCGCACGTCGGCCACGTGGGCCGGGGCGACGCGCTCGGCGAACTCCCGCCCGGCGTCGGTGACCCGTGCGATGCTGACCCGCCCGTCGCAGGCGTCGCCGGAGATCTCGACGTAGCCGAGGTCGACGAGCTTGCGCATGCGGTGGCTCAGGCGGCTCGCCGACATGTTCATCTGCCCCGCGAGGTCGGACAGGCGCAGCCCCTCGCCGGCGTCGCTGAGCGCGGCCAGCAGCCCGTATTCGACGTGGACCAGGCCGTGCGGCCGGAACGTGCGCTCGAGCTCGGGGAAGCCGACGAGCACGACGGCCAGCAGCGACATCCAAGCGCGCCGCTCGGTGTCGTCCAGCCATCGTGGCTCGTCCGTCATGGGTCCATGGTGCCCGGATCTTGCGCGAATGAGCCAACGACGCGTCCGATAGGCGTCAGAACCGGCCGATCGCGATGATCACCGCGAGGGCGCCGAGCAGCACGTTGACGCCGATCATGGGGTACTCCTTGGCCCGCGCGTGGTCCACGACGGCCAGCAGCATGATGACCGCCAGCCCGGTGGCGGCGAGCGGGGTGAGGATCGGCGCGATGCCGGTGGCCCACGGCAGGATCAGCCCGAGGCCGCCGAGGATCTCCGTGACGCCGATGAATCTGACCGTGCCTGGGCTGTACCGATGGACCCAGGTCATGTTCTTGCCCAGCTTCTCGACGGGCTGTGACGCCTTCATCGCGCCCGCGCCCAGGAAGGCCACGCCGAGGAGCACCTGCAGCACCCAGAGGAAAACGTTCATGCCCGGGATTGTGGGCACATGTGCTTGAAGCGTCAAGCTTTTCCTCGTTCCCCGCCCGCGGGTGATGGGGGCTCATCCGATGGGCGCCCACCGTGTGCGCATGGAGACGTTGCACCGGGAGTCCCGCTGGGTCACCGGGTTCGCCGTGTTCGGCGGGAGCATGATGCTCGTCGTCGGCATCTTCCAGATCATCGTCGGGCTCACGGCGATCTTCGAGCGAACCTTCTACATCCTCGCCGACAGCTACCTCTTCGGCTTCAACATCGTCGCCTGGGGCTGGGTACACCTCGCCCTCGGCGTGATCGTCGCGCTCGGGGGCGGGGCAGTGCTCGCCGGGCAGTTGTGGGGGCGTGTGCTCGGCATCGTGCTGGCGTCGCTGAGCGCGGTCGCCAACTTCCTGTTCCTGCCGTACTACCCGCTGTGGTCAATGCTGATCATCGCGGCGGACGTGGCGGTCATCTGGGCGCTGACGCGGTATGGGCGTGACGAGGCCGTTCTGAGCTGACAGTGTGTGGGCCGGCCACATGTGACCGGCCCACAGCCCGATGCCACGATGCGGTGATGCACGTCACGACCAGAGGGCCGCAGACCGGCCCGCCCGTCCTGCTTATTCATGGCAACTGTTCTTCGTCCGCCTTCTGGGAGCCGCTCGTACGGCACCTGCCCGAACACTGGCGGCTGGCGCTGCCCGACCTGCGCGGGTACGGGCAGAGCCCCGCCCTCCCCATCGACGCGACCCGCGGGGTGCGCGACTTCGCCGACGACGTGGCCCCGCTGCTGGCCGAGCTGGCCGGCGGCGGCAAGGTGACCGTGGTCGGCCACTCGCTCGGCGGCGGTGTGGCGATGCAGCTGCTGCTGGACCACCCCGAGCACATCGGCGCCCTGGTGCTGGAGGCGCCGGTCTCGCCGTACGGCTTCGGCGGCACCCGCGACCTCGACGGCACCCCGACCACGCCCGACTTCGCGGGCACCGGCGGCGCCTCGGCCAACCCCGACTTCGTCCGGCTGCTCGGGGCGAAGGACCGCGGCACGGACGAGCAGACCAGCCCGCGCAACGTGATGCACGCGTTCTACGCCGCGCCCGGGTTCGACTTCGGGGCGGACGAGGAGCCCCTCCTCGACACCATGCTCTCCACGGCGATCGGCGAGGCGAACTACCCCGGCGACGGCACCCCCAGCGAGAACTGGCCCGGCCTGGGACCCGGCACCAAGGGCGTGCTCAACACCCTCTCGCCGCGCTGGCTGAACCTGTCGGGGATCGTCGACGTGGCCGAGAAGCCGCAGATCACCTGGATTCGCGGGGAGCTGGACGCGATCGTCTCCGACACCTCGTTCTTCGACCTCGCGCAGCTGGGCAAGCTCGGCCTCGTGCCCGGGTGGCCCGGCGAGGAGGCGTGCCCGCCCCAGCCGATGATCGGTCAGACGCGGGCGGTGCTGGAGCGGTACGGCAACTACCGGGAGCTCGCGTGGGCGGGCGTCGGGCACAGCCCGCACGTCGAGCGCCCGGAGGAGTTCGCCGCCGTGCTGCGGGAGGTCGTGGAGGCCTGACGTTCGGATGCGCCGGGCCGCGCTGTGCCGCACAGTGTTGCGTGTGGATGCGACCGACAGCAGCGGCCTGGTCTCCGTCATCACCCCGATCTGCGTGATCGTCGGGCTGATCGGGGTGCTCGTGCCCATGGTGCCGGGCCTGGTGCTGTGCTGGGCCGGCGTGGCGGCGTGGGCCGTGTTCGGCGGCCACGGCGCGACCGGGTGGGCGGTGGGGATCGCGGCCACGGTGGTGCTCGCGCTGGGGTTCGTGGCGAAGTACCTCGTGCCGGGCCGCAACCTCAAGCGCGCCGGCGTGTCCAACCTGACCCTGTTCCTGGGCGGGGTCGGCGGGATCATCGGCTTCTTCCTGATCCCGGTGGTGGGGCTCGTCATCGGCTTCGTGCTGGCCATCTTCCTGGTGGAGCTGGCCCGCCACCACGACGCGCGGGCGGCCTGGGGTTCGACGAAGCACGCCCTGAAGGCGGCCGGGCTGTCGATGCTCATCGAGCTGGCGACCGGCCTGATCATCGCGGCCGTCTGGCTCGCGGGCGTCTTCGTCGCCTGACCCGGGTCGCTCCCTCGCTGCTCCCGCGTCCATCCGGTAGCCGACCGAAAATGTCGTACCCGTGTGGCAATGTGTCGGCATGGAGATCGGTCGGCACATCGACGCCCTGGAGCGCGCCGGGCTGGATCTCGTCGACGCCGCGGAGAAGGCCGGCTTCGACGCCCCGGTCCCGACCTGCCCCGAGTGGACCGTCCGCGAGCTGGTCCAGCACGTCGGCTACGTGCACCGCTGGGCGGCCACCTACGTCCGCGACGGCCGCACCAGCATCCTGACCGACGACGAGGAGGCCGACGCGGTCGGCCCCTTCCCCGCGGACCAGGCGCTGCTCGACTGGTTCCAGGCCGGCCACACCGCCCTCGTCGACCTCCTGCGCGCCGCCCCCGCCGACACTCCCTGCTGGCACTTCCTCCCCGCCGAGTCCCCGCTGGCCTTCTGGGCCCGCCGCCAGGCCCACGAGACCACGATCCACCGCGCCGACCTGGAGGGCGCCGTGGGCGACATCGCCGGCGTGGACGCCGACCTCGGCCTCGACGGCATCGACGAGCTGCTGATGGGCTTCTACGGCACCCGCGGCCGCCGGCTGCGCGCCGAGACGCCCTGCTCCCTGTCGGTCGAGGCCCTTGACGGCGCCGCCGCCGACGGCCCGCACGCGTGGACGGTGTCCATGACCCCGGCGGGCGCCACCATCACGCGCGGCCCGACCTCCGGCGCCGACTGCACCCTGCGCGGCCCGGCGAGCGCGCTGTATCTGGCCCTGTGGAACCGCCGCTCCACCACGGACCTCGACGTCCAGGGCAACGGGTCGGTGCTGTCCCTGTGGCGCGAACGAGCCACGATCCGCTGGACCTGACTTCTCTCCCTCTCTCACGTCTCCCTCTCTCACGCTTGGGTTCTCGGGTTTCCGGTTGTTTCTGCGTCTTGATCTCTCGCGCTTTGCGGGCCGCTGGGGGATTTGCCACACGATGTCGGATCGACGAGGGTCGGCGTGGCAGACTCGGCCGGGACCTGAATCATCGTTAGGGAGGGCGGTCGCATGGGGCGCGAGTTTGCATCCGTCGGGGTGGTGGGGCTCGGGACCATGGGGGCCGGCATCGTCGAGGTCTTCGCCCGCAACGGGATCGACGTCCTAGCCGTCGAGGTCAGCGACGCGGCGCTCGGCCGCGGCGAGCAGATCCTGCGCGGCAGCGTCGACCGGGCCGTGCGCAAGGGCAAGTTGTCCGAGGCCGAGCGCGACGCGCTGCTGAGCCGCGTCACGTTCGCGGTCGGGCTGCCCTCGCTGCACGCCGCGGACCTCGTCATCGAGGCCGTGCCCGAGCAGCTCGCGCTCAAGCAGCGGATCTTCGCCGAGCTCGACCGGGTGTGCAAGCCCGAGGCGATCCTGGCCACGAACACGTCCAGCCTCTCCGTCACCGAGATCTCGGTCGCCACGAGCCGTCCCAACCAGGTCGTGGGCATGCACTTCTTCAACCCGGCGCCGATCATGAAGCTGGTCGAGGTCGTGCGCACGGTCGTCACCGCCGACGACGTCGTCGCCGACATCGAGGGCCTGTGCGCGCGGCTGGGCAAGGTCGACGTGACCATCGGCGACCGGGCGGGCTTCATCGCCAACGCGCTGCTGTTCGGCTACCTCAACCAGGCCGTGTCCCTGATCGAGGCGAAGTACGTCACCCGCGAGGACCTCGACGCCGCGATGCGCCTCGGCTGCGGCCTGCCCATGGGCCCGCTCGCGCTCATGGACCTCATCGGCCTCGACACCGCGTACGAGATTCTCGACACCATGTACCGCCGGGGCGGCCGCGACCGCCGCCACGCCCCGGTGCCGCTCATCAAGCAGATGGTCACGGCCGGTCTGCTGGGCCGTAAGTCGGGGCGGGGCTTCTACACGTACGAGAAGCCGGGCTCGCCCGTGGTCGTGCCCGACGAGTTCACCAGCCTCGCCTTGCGCGCCGGCTCGGCCGCGACCGCATCGCCCGCCTCGACCGGCGCGGACGCGTTGCCCGGCGAGACGGCGGCTGGTGCTCCGGACCGCGGGATCGAGCCGGCCGTGCTCGCGCGGGCGGTCGCGAAGGTCGGTGTCGTCGGCTCCGGCACGATGGCCACCGGCATCATCGAGGTCTTCGCCCGAGCCGGGTTCGAGGTCGTCTCCGTGACCCGCGGCGCCGAGCAGTCCGGCCGCACCTGTGAGACCTTGAAGACGTCGTTGAACAAGGCCGTCGTACGCGGCCGGCTCGACGAGGCCGGACGCGACGCCGCGCTGGGCCGGGTCACCTGGTCCGCGACCATCGAGCACCTCACCGACGTGGACCTGGTCGTCGAGGCGGTCGTGGAGGAGCTGTCGGTCAAGAAGGCCCTCTTCGCCTCGCTGGACGAGATCTGCAAGCCGGGCGTCGTGCTCGCGACCACCACGTCGAGCCTGCCGGTCATCGAGCTCGCGGTCGCCACCGAGCGCCCCGCCGACGTGGTCGGCCTGCACTTCTTCAACCCGGCGCCGGCGATGGGGCTGGTCGAGGTCGTGCGCACGATCCGCACCTCCGAGCAGGCCGTCGCCACCGCCACCGCGATCTGCCGGGCCTTGGACAAGCACGCGGTCGTGTGCGCGGACCGTTCCGGGTTCGTGGTCAATGCGCTGCTGTTCCCGTACCTCAACGACGCCGTGAAAATGGTCGAGGCCTCGTACTCGACCGCCGACGACATCGACCACGCGATGAAGCTGGGCTGCGGCTACCCGATGGGCCCGTTCGAGCTGCTCGACGTGGTCGGCCTGGACGTGGCCCTGGCCATCCAGCGCGAGCTGTATCTTGAGCTGCGCGAGCCCGGCTTCGCCCCGGCGCCCCTGCTGGAGCACCTGGTGACGGCGGGCTACCTGGGCCGCAAGGTCGGCCGCGGCTTCCGCGACTACTCCCGAAGCTGACCGAGCCCAGGGCCGCCGAGCCCACATGACCCCGGCACCGGTCGCGGGTCGAGCAGTGGACGCGTGCGCAGCGCGTGGCGGCGGTGCTCGGGGCGCGGCGCGAGGTGGGGGGTTGCCGGGTGCGTGCCGGTCCGGGTGCGGGTCGCGCGATGCGCCGAGCGTGCGAAGCGATGGCGACCGGCGGATAGGCTGGATACGTGTCTCCCCGGCGCAACCACCCCAAGCGCGACGACGCACCGCCGCCGATCGATCTCGATCGGGTCAAGCGGGGCGTCGGCGCCGTGCAGCAGTGGAGCGACGGGGAGTGGCAGGTGCGCAACATCCCCGCGGGCGGGGCGACGAAGGCGTACCGCTGCCCGGGCTGTGACCAGGAGATCGGGCCGGGCGTCCCGCACCTGGTGGCCTGGCCCGCGGACGAGCGCGGGGACCTGACCGATCGGCGGCACTGGCACACCGGGTGCTGGCGCGCTCGCGACCGGCGCGGGCCCAACATCCAGCGGAGCCGCAGCGCGCCCCGCTACGGCTGAAAACGCCACCGCCGCGCCCGAGACGATGCGAGCCGCCGAAGGTGCGAAGGCCCGAGAGCGCAGGCGGGGAGCGCTAAGGCTGGGGAAGGTCGCGGCGCACGAACGAGCGCGTCTGCACCGGAACGAACGGCATCGGCTCCTGTGAGGACAGCCACGTCGACCGGCGGCGGCGGATGGACAGCCACGGCTCGCCGGCGACCGAGCGGGCCAGTGCCGCCGCGCTCAGCATCAGGCCCATCGCCCGGGTCCGGCCGGGGGTGAGGTGCCGGTGCGCGAAGGCCATGCGCTCGGTCAGCAGGGCGGTGCTCACCAGGCGCGCCGGGCGCGGCGAGGGTGGGTTCGCGGTCATCTGCGCGTCGGGGACGAGGGTCGGGCGGGCGCCGAGGGCTCGTGCGCGTACCGACAGATCCGCCGTGGGAAGGCGCTCGTCGAAGCCGCCCAGCATGTCCCACAGTCCGCGCTCGATGAGCAGCATCCGCGGGGTCAGGGCCGGCACGGCGCCGCCGATCGCTCGGTCCAGCCGCGGCAGCCGTTCGGGGTCGAATGGGAGGCTCAGCGCCAGGCAGGCCGTGCCCAGCAGGGTGGGCGCGGCCTCGACGGTGCGGCCGTCGTCGGCCCCGTCACGCAGGGTCCGGCCGGTGCAGAGCCGCTCGTCGGGATGGGAGCCCGCGTGCTCGAGGAGCGTGCGGACCGCGTCGCCGACCGGCTCGAGGCCGGGGTCGAGGAAGAGCAGCCACGGCGCCCGGGTGCTGGCCGCCCCGAGGTTCAGCGCGGCCGGCGCCGGCAGCGGCTCGTCCTGGCGGATCAGGGTGACGTCGCGGAAGGCGTGCCGCACGGCGGCCGCGGTGTTGTCGGTGGACCCGTTGTCCACCACGATCATCTCGGCCGGCACTTCTGTCCCGGACTGGATTGCGCCGAGTCCCCGCAGCAGACCACCGCGCTCGTTGCGCGCGACGGAGACGATGCTGACGACCGGTGCTGGCTGGCTACTGCTCACGAGTGGCTCCCACGGCGAGGCTGAAGCTTCCCGGATAGTACCGGCGGCCGGGGTGACCCAAGCCGAAAGTACCGAGGGAGCTTGGCCGATCCGGCGGGTGACATTCCGGTGGATGGGCCCTGCGAGCAGCGAAAACGTAGATATTGGACATGAACTTAGCCTGGGTCCGACTGCCGCCGGGTGGCGTGTCGCTGCTATCCTCTCGACGGCGGCGCAGGAAAGCCCGGCCGGCTATTTGTGCTCATGCATTCAAACATTCCTCGGACCATTGCCTTCCGGACCTGATACGGAGTGCAGCCGGAAACGGGGACGAACGCAATGCACGACGGCTGCCGAGGCGATGGCTTGACGGTGACGCTCGGTTTAAGCCCCCTGCGGTGTGTGATGGCGCTAGAACGGACGGTGATCATGCGGTGTCCATCGGTGATCATGCGTTCGGCCTGGTTATCGCGTTCAGGTTCGATTGGTCGCCGTCACTGCCCGGTCCTTAAGTCCGGCATAGAACTCAATTAAGGCGACGCAGCGTGATTTCCGGCGCACGAGCGGCGTCTTGTCCTTTTTTCCCTTATTGGACGATGCCCTCGGCAAAGGTGCAGCACCGTTGGTGTCAATAGCACCTTCAGCCACGTCGGGAATGCGGCACGATGGTTCCGGCAATGGCCGCTTCCTCGGTACCTTACCGCCGGGGTTCGGCCGCCCAACGGCAGTCAAGGTGACGAACGCCACCCGCATTTCACCTTCGATAAGTGGATTGAGCAGCACGTAAGGGGGTTGGGATGGTTTTGGCGGATTCGGCCACGGTCGAGACCGCGGTGATGGCGGCTTTCCCAGGGGTCCAGCGGCGCCGGCTCAGGTCGACCGGGCGCAATCTTCTCGTTGCGTTCCTCGGCGATACGCTGGCGGTCACGATCACCATCACGACCGTCGTACTGTTCATGGCCGGCGACCTGATGGGTGGGGCATTCGTCGCACCGGGCGTGGGGGTCGCGCCCGTGTACTCCGTCACCGCGTTCGGACTGTTCTGGCTGCTATTACTGGCGGGCAACCGCATGTACGACCGCTGGTTCCTGGAGAACCGCACCGGAATGATCTATCGGAGCCTGCGCGCCGCGGTGATCGCGGTCGCGATCCTGGCCCCGATCTGCGTGCTCTTCGACCTGCTGTACCTGCTCAAGCCGATCATCGTCGCCGTGCCCGTCGCCGCCGGCCTGACGATCGCCGGCCGCTACGCCACGCTCGCGGTGCTGCGCACGGTGCAGCGCGAGTACGTCCGCCAGCGCACCCTGGTCATCGGCCCGGCCGACTCGGTCGTCACGCTCCTCACGGCGCTGCGCCGCGATCGCTCCTACGGCCTGCGGGTCGCCGGAGCCTGCATCACCGACCTCGACCAGGCCCGCAAGGTCACCGCTCACTCCATCCCGGTGTACGACGACCTCAAGGACGTCGCCGGCACCGCACTCAGCACGGGTTGTACGGCGGTGCTGGTCGCGCTGCCGCTGGAGATGGACCCGTACAAGATGCGCCGCCTGGCCTGGGAACTCTCCGACAACGACATCGAGCTGCTGGTCGCGCCGGCCCTGCCCGAGGTCGCCCCCGAGCGCGTGGCCGTGCTGCCCAGCGGCGGCGGACCGCTGCTGCACGTGCGCGCCCCCGTGCTCACCGGCCCGCAGCGCGCGGTCAAGAACGTGCTCGACCGTCTGCTGGCCGGCATCCTGCTGATCCTGGCCGGACCGTTCATGCTGGTCATGGCGATCATGATCCGCGCCACGAGCCCGGGGCCGGCCCTGTTCCGCCAGCCGCGCGCCGGGATCAACGGCAAGGAGTTCACCTGCTACAAGTTCCGCACCATGGTCAAGGACGCGGACAAGTTGCGGCAGGAGATCGAGCACCTCAACCAGCACACCGAGGGCCTGCTGTTCAAGATGAAGCGGGACCCGCGGGTGACGAAGGTCGGCTCGATCCTGCGCCGCACCTCGCTCGATGAGCTGCCGCAGCTGCTCAACGTCATCAACGGCACGATGTCGATGGTCGGCCCGCGCCCGCCGTTGCTGTCGGAGGCCGCCGAGTACGACGACGACGTGCGCCGCCGCCTGCTGGTCAAGCCGGGCATGACGGGGTTGTGGCAGGTCAGTGGCCGCTCCGAGCTGTCCTGGCAGGAGTCGGTGCGGCTCGACCTCAACTACGTCGACAACTGGTCCCCGCTGCTCGACCTGCGCATTCTCGCCCGCACCGCGAACGCGGTCGTCCGGGGCACCGGCGCCTACTGAAGCTCGAGACGACCCCCGGCGAGCCCGCTCGCCGGGGGATTTCGCTGTCTCAGCGGGTGCTGAGGTCGCTGCCCCAGCCGCCCTTGTCGCGGCGGACCCCGCTCAGCGTGCGGTCCAGCACGAGCACGCCGAGGTAGGCGGCCGCGTCGACCGGCTCAGCGGGTGCTGAGGTCGCTGCCCCAGCCGCCCTTGTCGCGGCGGACCCGGCTCAGCGTGCGGTCCAGCACGAGCACGCCGAGGTAGGCGGCCGCGTCGACCGGGCTCACCTCGCGGCGCCGCAGCAGACCCGCCAGCGAGCCCAGGCCGGGCCCCGCTGCGCCGCCGGTCGCGTGCGGCCGCTGCAGGGCCGCGAGCTGGCGGTTGCCCCGGCGGACGCGGACCCGTCGGTTCAAGTGCGATTTGACGGTACGAGCTGGGCGCACCAAAGACCGGGCCTCGACCACCACCAGGCGCTCGTCCGGGGCGAAACTGGTGTGCACCCAACCGTCATCGGCGATCACGTCCGGCATCGGGAAGACCCGTGCGTGGCCCGCCTCGGTGAGCACGTAGACGCCGACCCCGGCGAGCGCGCGCGTCGGCGCGAGGAGCCGGTGGTGCACCCGGTGGACCCGCCGCGCGATCGGCCCGACCCGGTCGAGATCGAGCTCGGGCACGGGCGCGCAGGCCAGCACGCCCGGCTGGGCACAGGCCCGGACCAGGGCCCGGACGGACTCGGCGGTCAGCTCGACGTCGGCGTCGAGGTAGAGCCGCGGGAAGCTGCGGCAGGCCTCGTCCCCGAGCCGCAGCGCGGGCACCTTGCCGGGCACGGGCGTGTCGATCACGCGCACCCCGGGGACGGCGGCCGCGGCCTCGGCGGTGGCGTCGCTGCACGCGTTGGCCACGACGATGACGTCGAACTCGCCGGGCTCGGCGCCCTCGAGCAGCCGGTTCAGGTTGCGCCCGATGACCGCGGCCTCGTTGTGGGCCGGGATGACGATGCTGACCATGGTTGCCGGTGCCCGGCCCTCAGGCGACGTGGATCTCGGCGGCCACCCCGAGCTCCACGAGGGTCTTGGCGATCTCCTCGTGGTACGCGGGGTTGGTGATGACGACCGCCCTCGGCTGCAGCGCGGTCAGGGTCGACGGCGGGTCGACCCGGTGCCCGGTCACGGGCAGGAACCGGCCCCACTTGCGCGGGTTGAGGTCCACGACGCCGGCCAGGGCGAGCTCGCGGTCGGCGAGGGTGAGGAACTGCACGCCCCGCGTCCCGGCGCCCCACAGCACCGGCTTGGCACCCTCGGCGTCGAGGCGCGCGATGGTGGCCCGCCAGCGCTCCCGCTCGGCGTGGTGCCGCTCGGCGAAGCCGGCCCCGGCGGCGAGCTGCTTGTCCCGGGCCCGCAGCGAGGGCAGCTCGCCCGTGTGCGCGACGTGCCCGCCGGCGCGGGGGCGGTTGGCCGAGACCTCGATGTAGCGGTACATCCCGGAGAACAGCGTCCCCGTCGACTCGACGGTCCAGCCGGCCCGGCCGAAGATGCTCGCGAGGGCGTAGGCGCCGAAGTACGACACGCGCGGGTAGGTGACGTCCCAGCCGGCGCCGGCGAGCTCGTGCGCGGCGTCGGGGACCTCGACGTAGCCGAACACCTCGCGCCCGTCGGCCTGTTCACGCAGGTCGACCAGGAACTCGAACGGGTCGTCGAGGTGCTCGAACCAGTGGCGGGAGGTGAAGAAGTCGTACCGTGGGAGGCCGTCCTTGCGCGGCGCCAGCGCACTGTGGAACGTGGTGGCGCCCTGCTCGCCCTCCTCGCCGGCGTACCGCGCGTCGTAGCCGACGCCGCCGGCCCCGCCGATCCGGGTCAGCTCCTTGAGGAACTCGCCCTGCTCGCACCCGATGTCCAGCACGAGCTTGCCGTTGAGGTCGTACCGCTCGTTGAGGTTCTCGACGAGTTCGGTGGAGAACCGCTGGAAGGCGGGGGAGAAGTACGGGCTGGTGTCCATCGTCGTGTCGTAGGCCAGCCGCTCCGGCTCGAACGCGATGTTGCGCACGTACGCGCAGCGCGGGCAGGCGGCGAGCGTCATCCGGCCGGTCGGCGAGGCGACGGCGTCGCCGTGCGCCTCCCAGTGCACGCCGTTGAGGACCGGGACGTCGCCGAGCTCGGCGAACGGGACGAGCTTGTCCTCGTCACAGGCGTCGCAGACGCGGGGGCCGTGCTCCGTGGTCACGCCGACACCCGCCGATCGTGCCGGGCTTCCCGGCGGTCATGGGCAGTGACGAGCACGCGCATAGCGAAGCTCCCGATCGTCGGCGGGTGGGAGGTGAGTTTATGGTTCGCCAAACGGCCGCGGGGTCGTCTGTCGATTTCCTGACTGGCACCTCTGCGTGGCGGGGGTTCGGTTCAGATCTTGTTTTGTCGCGGGCCCTTGGTTCGCAGGCCCTTTGGTTCGCGGGCCTTTTGGTTCGGCGGCCAGCATTCTAAGACGTCTTCGGCCGAGTGATGCGACCGGCCCGGATCGCGTTGTTTCGGTGCGGCTGGTGCTTCAGGCGGGGCTCAGCGGGTGCCGTTGGCCTCGACGGTGACCTTGCCGTTGGTCGGGAGCGCGGCGGTGGCGGCGGTGAGCTCCTCGTCGAGCTCGGCCCCTTCCGTCTTGGGCTCTTCCGTCTTCGTGGCCTTGGCGCCCTGGGCCTTCGACTTCCCGTTGCCGTTCGTGCCCGGCTTGGGCTCCGCCGCCTTCGTCTCCGCGGCCTTGAGCGCCTCGGCGGCCTCGGCCTTCGCGGTCGCGACCTCGGCCTCCAGGGTGGCCACCTTGGCCTTCAGGGTCTCGGCCTCGGCGGCGGCGGTGCGCAGGGAGTCGGCCTCCGCCGCGGTCGCACGCAGGGTCTCGGCCTCCGCGGCGGCCTCGCGCAGGGTGCCGGCCTCGGCCTCCAGGGCGGCGATGCGGGCCTTGAACTGCTCGGCCTCGGTGTCGGCGGCGGCGCGGATCTCGGCGGTCTCGGCCTCGGCGGCGGCACGGGCGGTCTCGGCGGCCTTCAGGGCCTCGTCCGCCTTGGTGGCGGCCTCCGCGCGCAGGGCCTCGGCCTCGGTCGCGGCCTTGGTGCGCACGCCCTCGGCGTGGGTCGCGGCCTCGGCCTTGACCGTCTCGGCGTGCGTGGCCGCCTCGGCCTTGACGGTCTCGGCGTGGGTCGCGGCATCCGTGCGCAGCGAGTCGGCCTCGGCGGCCGCGGCCGTGCGCAGGGACTCGGCCTCCGTGGACGCCGCGGCGCGCAGCGAGTCGGCCTCCGACGCGGCGGTGGCGCGCAGCGAGTCGGCTTCCGTCGCGGCGGCGGTGCGCAGGGACTCGGCCTCGGCGGTGGCCGCGGCGCGCTGCTCGGCGAGCTCGGCGTCGTGGGCGGCGCGCAGGTCGCGCAGCTGCTGCTGGAGGGTCTCGCGGTGGGTGGCGACCTCGGCGTCGGCGGCCTGCTTGGCGGTGACCGTGTCGGCCTCGAGCTTGCGCCGGGCCTGCTCGGCGGCCTCGGCGGCGGCGGCCTCGGCCTGGGCGACGAGGGCGGCCGCGGCCTCCTGGGCCTGCGCGGCGACGATGGCGGCGTGCTCCTGGGCCTGCGTGGCGACCGCCTCGGCGGCCTCCTGGGCCTTGCTGGCCACGGCCGCGGCGGTCTGCTGAGCCTGGGCGTTGAGCGTGTCGGCCTCGTGCTTGGCCTGGGCGACGAGCGTGGCCGCCTGCTCCTGCGCCTGCGCGACGAGCGCCGCGGCGTGCGACTTGGCGCCGGCGGTCTCCTGCTCGGCGGCGGCGCGCACGGTGTGGGCGTGCTGGTCGGCCTCGGTCTTGACGGCGGCGGCGTGCTGCTCGGCGGCCGTGCGCACCTGGTGGGCGTGGGCCTCGGTCTCGGCACGGGCCTGCTCGAGCTGGGCGGTGGTGACCTGGGTGACGCGCTGGGCCTCGGCCTGGGCGGCGGCGACGATGCGCTCACCCTCGCCGCGGGCGTGGGCGGAGCGGTCCTCGATCGCGCGGGCCTCGGCGTCCAGCGACGAGCGGCGGTGGGCGACCGAGCGCTCCTCCTCGGAGCGGCGGGCGGCGAGGGCGAGCTCGAAGTCCTCGTTGGCCTTGGCGGCGCGGTTGCGGGCCTCGGCGAGCAGGCGCTCGGCCTCGGCGCGCAGGCCGGCGATCTCCTGCACGGCGCCGGCGCGGATGTCGGCGGCCTGGTCCTCGGCGAGGCCCAGGATCTTCTCGACGCGCGGGCCGAGGTGGCGGAAGGAGACGACCTCGCCGCGCCCGGGCGCGTGCCGGCGCAGCTCCTGCATCTCCATCTGGAGGTCCTGGACCTGCGAGGCGAGGGCCTGGACCTGGCCCCACACCTCCTCGTTCTCCAGCTTCAGCGCGGCGATCTCGTTCTCGGACTGCGTCCAGTACTTGTCGACCTGGTCACGCCGGTATCCGCGGATCGCCGTTTCGAAGTCTGGCTCCGAGGACACCCCGGTGCCCGAGTTGAAGAGGTCGCCGCCGTCTGACATAACACCCATCCTCACACGCAACGTCCCGCCACGCGCAATTACACACTGCGCGTGACGGGACGTGCGATCGAACTCCCCGTGAATGATTGCAATCGGTCCGGTTTTGGTTGCGGCCCGCAATCCTGAGAAGCGGCACGATCGCCGCGACCCCGTGCTGTCAGGCGGAGACCTTCTCGCCGTCCGACTTGCCCTTCTTGTCGCCGCCGCCCTGAACCGGCGCCGTCGGCATGATCCCGGCCAGACCGGAGAGCATCTGCCCAAGCTGCGACGTAACCGCATCCTTCTGGCGGGTGAGATCCTCGACCTCGCGGCGAGCACGCTGCGTGGTGTCCTCGGCCTCGCCGCGGGCCTCGCTGAGCACCCGGTGGGCCTCGGCGCGGGCCTCGTTGACGGTCTTGTCGGCGAGGTTCTTCGCCTTGTCGACGGTCTCAGCGGCGGCCCGCTCCGACTCGACGCGGCGGGTCTCGGCGCGCTGCTCGATCTCCTTGGCCCGGTCCTCAGCCGCCCGGGCGCGCCCCTCGGCCTCGGTGACCAGCTTCTGGGTGGCGGCAACGGCGGAGGCGTGACGCGCGGACTCGTCGCGCTCGGCCTTCTCCTGCCGCTCGGCGATCTCCAGCGCGAGGGACTGCAGGTCCTTGTCGCGCTTGTCGCGGGCGTCGGTGAGCAGCTTGGTCGCCTCGGCGCGCTTCTCCTCGGCCTCGCGAGCGGCCTTGGCCCGCAGCTGGGTGATCTCCCGCTCGGCGGTGGCCCGCAGCGTGGCGACCTCGCGCTCGACGGTCGCCTTGAGCTCGGCGACCTCGTGCGCGGTGGCCGTGCGCAGCTGCTTGGTCTCGCGCTCGGCGTCCGCCCGCAGCGTGTCGGCCTCGCGCCGGGCCTGCACCCGGACCTCGGCGGCCTCGCGCTCGGCGGCCGTGCGCAGGTTGCCCGCCTCCCGCTCGGCGGTCGCCTTCATGGCCGCCGACTCGGCGCGCGCCTTGTCGGTGATCTCGCGGGCCTCCAGCCGGGCCGCGGAGATGATGCCCTCGGACTCGCGCTTGGCCTCGCCCCGGTGGTCGTTGGCCTGCTCCTCGGCCAGCCGCAGGATCTGCTCGACCCGCGTGCCCAGCCCCGAGAGCGTCGGCCGGTTGTTCTCTTCCAGCTGCTTGTTGGTGTCGCTGAGCTTCTGCTCCATCGTGCCGAGGCGCTGCTCGGCCTGACGGACCCGGCGCTGGGCCTCGGCGAGTCGGCCCTCGGCCTCTTCGCGGGCCTGATTGGCCTGCTGCATCTGCGCGGTGAGGCGCTGCAGCTTGCTGTCGACCTGCTGACGGTCGTAACCGCGCAGGACAACACTCAGCTCTTCGTGATCAGAGCCGTTCTGGAAGAAGTCAACCGAGGACTGCTGCTGGGGCATTGGCACATACTTGCAGACCACCCGGGGGAGTTCGCAAGGGTGGAACGGCTATCTTCCGCACGGCCCTCATGGTCAACTTTCCCAGGCCAGGACACGCCGCGTTTTTGTCACGCGTTCTGGGCGTGGCGCGATGAGCTGGACGTGCGGCTCGAATGGCCGAATCGACCGGAACGCGTGGGTGCATGATCCCCACCGCGTCAGTGGGGGATTGAGTGACCGGCGGGTGAGCACCACGCGGGTGCCGAGTTCGCACCACGCCACGCCCGTCCTCGCCGACCCCGCGCCCGCGCCTGCGTCACGCCCGCGCCTGCGTCGCGCCCGCGCCTGCGTCGCGCCCGCGCCTGCGTCACGCCCGCGCTTGCTGCGTCCCGCGCTTGCTGCGTCCCGCGCCGTGTCCTTTCCGCGCCCGTGTCCGTTCTCGCTGCGCCCGCGCCTGGGTCCGCGCTGCGCCCCGCACCCGGATCCGGGCTGCGTCCGAGGTCGCAGCGGAGAAACGAACTCACGCGGAGCCGGAACCAGCGCGCTGTGGGGCGGTATGTGCGCGTCCGGGCGTGGCTGGGAGTGGGTGCGGGGTGGGGCTGCGGGGACGGGGTGATGTGGGGGCGGCGTGTGCGCGTCCGGGCGTGGCTGGGAGTCGGTGCGGGCTGTGCGGGGTGGGAGCTGCGAGAAGGGTGCTTTGCGGGTGGCATGCCCGCGCCCGGGCGGAAACCGGGCGCGGGGGTGAGGCTCAGTGGGTAGGTGGACAGGTCAGCGGTTGCGGAAGCGGTTGATGGCCGGCTCGTGCCGGGCCCGCAGCGCGCCGTCGCGAACGCCCAGGCCCTCCGACGGGGCGAGGGCCAGCACGCCGACCTTGCCCTGGTGGAGGTTGCGATGCACGTCGTACGCGGCCTGCCCCGTCTGCTCCAGGGAGTACACCCGGGAGAGGGTCGGGTGGATGCGCCCCCGGGCGATGAGACGGTTGGCCTCCCACGCCTCCCGGTAGTTCGCGAAATGGGAGCCCACGATGCGCTTGAGGTGCATCCAGAGGTACCGGTTGTCGTACTGGTGCGCGAACCCCGAGGTCGAAGCGCACGTGACGATCGTCCCGCCCCGCTTCGCCACGAACACGCTGGCGCCGAACGTCTCGCGGCCCGGGTGCTCGAAGACGATGTCGGGGTCCTCGCCGCCGGTCAGCGCGCGGATCTCGGCGCCGAAGCGCTTCCACTCGTCCGTGTCCTGGGTGTGCTCGTCGCGCCAGAAGCGGAAGCCGGAGCGGTCGATCACCAGCTCGGCGCCCATCGCCCGGCACAGCTCGGCCTTCTGCGGGCTCGAGACCACGCACACGGGCGTCGCGCCGCCGTTGAGGGCGAACTGCACCGCGTACGAGCCCAGGCCGCCCGAGGCGCCCCAGATGAGCACGATGTCACCCTGCTTCATCCGGGCGCCGTGGTGGGAGACGAGCTGGCGGTACGCCGTCGAGTTGACCAAGCCGGGGCACGCCGCCTCCTCCCAGGACAGGTGCGCGGGCTTGGGCATGAGCTGGTTGGCCTTGACCAGGGCCAGCTCGGCCAGGCCGCCGTAGTTGGTCTCGAAGCCCCAGATCCGCTGCTGCGGGTCGAGCATCGTGTCGTCGTGCCCGGCGGCGTCCTCGAGCTCGACGCTCAGGCAGTGCGCGACGACCTCGTCGCCGGGCTTCCACTTGCTCACCCCGGGGCCGACGCGCAGCACCACGCCGGCCGCGTCGGAGCCGACCACGTGATACGGCCGGTCGTGGCGCGCGGCCAGGGCGTTCAATGTGCCGTACCGACGCAGAAACCCGAACGTCGAAACCGGCTCGAAGATCGAGGTCCACACCGTGTTGTAGTTGACCGCGGAGCCCATCACGGCGATGAGCGCCTCGCCCGGCCCGACCTCGGGGGTGGGGACCTCCTGCACGTGCAGGGACTTGCGGGGGTCCTTCTCGCGCGTCTCGAGCCCGTCGAACATGGCCGCCTCGTCGGCGCGCACCACGACGCCCCGGTAGCTGTCCGGCACCGGGAGCCCGGCCACCGCCCGCAGCTCGGCGGCCGGGTCCGCGGCGCCTTCGGCCTGCATGATCGCGTCGAGGATGTGCTGCATCGCTGGCGCTCCTAACGTCCGGTGAGGAAGCGTCGCCGCACACGGCGGCCGACGACCATGGGGACCACCCACACATCTCGATCCCCGGGCCGGACGTTACTGACCGGTAACTAGACGCGGAAGGCGCTAGTGAGAAACTGCATCAGCGGGCTGTACGAGCTCGACCAGCACGCCCCCGGCGTCCTTGGGGTGCACGAAGTTGATGCGGGAGCCGGCGGTGCCGCGCCGCGGCTCCGGGTAGAGCAGCCGCACCCCGCGCTCGCGAAGGGAGGCGCACGCGGCGTCCACGTCGGTCACGGTGTACGCCAGCTGCTGCATCCCCGGCCCGCTGCGCTCGAGGAACTTGGCGATCGTCGACTCCGGCGACAGCGGCGCGAGCAGCTGCAGGCACCCGCCCTCGGGCGTCGGGCCGACCGAGAGCATGGCCTCGCGCACGCCCTGCTCCTCGTTGGTCTCCTCATGGACGCAGCGCATCCCGAACACGCGGCCGTAGAAGGCGATCGCCTCGTCGAGGTCGGCCACGGCGATGCCGACGTGGTCGATGCGCTGAATGCCGATGGGTGATATATCCAACTTCTGAGCCGAGGTCTCCATGGCGATAGTCTGAACTGATCCAACGTTCAGGTCGCGACGATGCGATGTGAACCTTCTCTCGGAAGGTCTCCTGCGATGACTCAGTCGGTGATCGTCAACGGCGCCCGCACGCCGATGGGCCGCCTGCTCGGCGCCCTCAAGGACTTCCCGGCCACCAAACTGGGCGAGGTCGCGATCCGGGCCGCGCTCGAGCGCTCGGGGGTCGCGCCGGAGCAGGTGCAGTACGTGATCATGGGTCAGGTCCTGCAGGCCGGCGCCGGGCAGATGCCCGCCCGCCAGGCGGCGGTGGGTGCCGGGATCCCCATGCACGTCCCCGCGCTCACGATCAACAAGGTGTGCCTGTCCGGCCTCGACGCGATCGCGCTCGCCGACCAGCTCATCCGCGCGGGCGAGTTCGACATCGTCGTGGCCGGCGGGATGGAGTCGATGACCAACGCGCCGCACCTGATGCTCGGGCAGCGGCAGGGGTACAAGTACGGCGACGTGGTGATCAAGGACCACATGGCCCTCGACGGGCTCACCGACGCCTACGACCAGGTCTCCATGGGCGAGTCGACCGAGCGGCACGTGGCCCGCCTCGGCATCACCCGCGAGGCCCAGGACGCGTTCGGCGCGGCCAGCCACCAGAAGGCCGCCGCCGCGCAGAAGAACGGCCACTTCGCCGAGGAGATCGTTCCGGTCGAGATCCCGCAGCGCAAGGGCGACCCGCTGGTCGTCGCCGACGACGAGCAGATCCGGCCCGAGACCACCGTGGAGAGCCTGGCCAAGCTGCGCCCGGCGTTCACCAAGGACGGCACCATCACCGCCGCGACCTCCTCGCCGATCTCCGACGGCGCCTGCGCCGTGGTCGTGATGAGCAAGGCCAAGGCCGAGGAGCTGGGCCTGACCTGGCTCGCCGAGATCGGCGCCCACGGCAACGTCGCCGGCCCGGACAACTCGCTGACCAGCCAGCCCTCCAACGCCATCAAGCACGCGCTGGGCAAGGCCGGGCTGAGCGCCGGCGACCTCGACCTGGTCGAGATCAACGAGGCCTTCGCCGCCGTCGGCGTGCAGTCCACCGCCGACCTCGGCATCGACCCGGCGATCGTCAACGTCAACGGCGGCGCGATCGCGCTCGGCCACCCCATCGGCATGAGCGGCGCCCGGCTCGCTCTCACCCTCGCCCTGGAGCTGCGCCGGCGCGGCGGCGGCCTCGGCGCGGCGGCCCTGTGCGGGGGCGGCGGGCAGGGCGACGCGCTGCTGCTGCGCGTGCCCAAGCAGTGACGATCCGCCGCTCGCGCGACGTGCCCGCGCTCGTGGGGGCCGCCCGGGAGGGCGACCCCCGCGCCGTGGCGCGCCTGATCAGCCTGGTCGAGGACGGTGACGAGGCGCTGCCGGCCATCGCGGCGGCGCTCGCCCCGCACACCGGCACGGCCGCGGTGATCGGGCTCACCGGCTCGCCGGGCGTGGGCAAGTCCACGACGACGAACGAGCTCGTCCGGGCGTTCCGCAAGGCCGGGCGGCGGGTCGGGGTGCTCGCCGTCGACCCGTCCAGCCCGTTCACCGGCGGCGCGATCCTCGGCGACCGGGTGCGCATGCAGGACCACGCCACCGACCCCGGCGTCTACATCCGCTCCATGTCCAGCCGCGGCCACCTCGGCGGGCTCTCGGCGGCCACGCCCCAGGCGGCCCGGGTGCTGGAGGGCGCCGGCTGCGACCCCGTGGTGGTCGAGACCGTCGGGGTCGGCCAGGCCGAGGTCGAGATCGCCGGGCTGGCCGACACCACCGTCGTGCTGCTGGCCCCGGGCATGGGCGACGCGATCCAGGCGGCCAAGGCCGGCGTGCTGGAGATCGCCGACGTGTTCGTGGTGAACAAGGCCGACCGCGACGGCGCCGACGCCACCTACCGCGACATCCAGAACATGATCGGCCTCGGCGAGCGCGCACCCGGGCAGTGGCGCCCGCGCGTCGTGCGCTGCGTCGCCGCGCGGGGTGAGGGCATCGACGAGCTGGTCGAGACGATCGAGGCGC
Organism: Dactylosporangium sp. NPDC000244; assembly: GCF_040300725.1. Taxonomy (NCBI): domain Bacteria; kingdom Bacillati; phylum Actinomycetota; class Actinomycetes; order Micromonosporales; family Micromonosporaceae; genus Dactylosporangium; species Dactylosporangium sp. NPDC000244. The sequence goes on along the minus strand of NZ_JBEPEH010000020.1, from coordinate 21,812 downwards.
ACCGGGTGTACCTGCACGACTCCGGCGAGCTCGACGCCCGCCGGGTGCGGCGCGCCGAGGCCGAGATCGAGGCGATCGCGCTGGGCACGCTGCGGGCCCGCATGAAGGATCTGCGCCGCGGCGACGCCCTCGCCACGCTGGCCCGCGACGTCGCGGGCGGCCGCACGGACCCCCACGCCGCGGCCGGCGCCCTCCTGGCCCAGCTCGGCTAGTGTCTGCGGGTCAACCAACCCGCTGATCAGCACCTTGGGGGCTCACGTGACGGCCTGGACCGTCATGTTGCGCGGCATCCGGTACCGGGCCGGCCGGTCGTTCGTGGTCCTGCTCCTCGCCGTCACGGCGACCACGGCGGCCGTCCTCGCCCCCGCGTACAGCCGGGCCGCGCAGCAGTCCGTCCTCACCGACGGCCTCACCGGCGCGACCGGGCTGACCGTCGGCGCGAAGGGCACGCAGGACAGCGCCGCCTTCCTGGACCTGGCCGAGATCCGGCTGGTCATGAACGCGGCCCTCGACCAGGACCGGCTGCTCGGCGACCGGCTCGGTCGCCCGGTCGCGGCCATCGACACGGAGGTCACCTACGCCGGGGCCGGCGCCCGGCTCGCCTACCGCCAGGACGTCTGCGCGCAGCTGCGGCTCGAGGGCGACTGCCCGGACGAGCCGGGGGAGGTCGCGGTCAGCCGCCGCACCGCCGACGCGCATCACCTCCGGGCCGGCGACTCGATCGCCGTGCACCTCGGGCCCGTCGGCGCCGGGCGGGACAAGACATTCAAGATCAGTGGGCTGTACTCCCCGAAGGACGCCGACGCCGCGTACTGGGGCCGCACCGCGTACTTCAGCGCCGGCTCCGACGGCGAGGGGGAGCGGGCCGACTCGCTGTTCAGCCTGACCGAGGAGGACCTGCGGGCCGAGCCGGGCGCGACGCTGTCGACGCGGCTGGAGTACCCGCTGCGCGCCGAGCGCGTCCGCCTCGACGACGTCCCCGGGCTGCGCGACAGCCTCCGCGCGCTCGCCGGCCGGATGCGCAGCCACGAGCTCGAGGTCACCACCACGCTGCCGGCGGTCCTGCAGGCCGTCGACGCCCAGCAGGGGGCGATCGCGCGGACGGCGCCCGTCATCGCCGTACCGCTGCTGCTGCTGTGCTGGTTCGTGCTCTTCCTGCTCGTCGCCTCGCTCACCGAGGAGCGCGGGCCCGAGATCGCGCTGGCCAAGCTGCGCGGCTACCCGGCCGGGCGCGCGGCGCGCTTCGGCCTCGGCGAGGTCCTGCTGCTCACCGCCGCGGCCGTGCCGGTCGGCCTCGCCGCCGGGCTCGGGCTCGTCCAGGCCGCCGCGAGCGCCCTGCTGGCGCCGGGCGTGCACGCCGAGCTGCGCTGGCCGGTGTTCGCCGCGGCCGGGATCGCGCTCGCCGCGAGCGTCGGCGCCGCGCTGCTGGCCGCCCGGGCCACGCTCGCCCGCCCGGTTCTCGGCCTGCTGCGCCGCGTGCCCGAGCGCCGCGGCTGGAGGGCGGGGCTCGCCGAGGGCATCGTCGTCGCGCTCGCCGCGGCCAGCCTCGTCGCCGCCGCCGGGGACCGTACGTCGCCCCTGGCCCTGCTCGCCCCGCCGCTGCTCGCGCTGGTCCTCGGCATCGCCGCCGCCCGCCTGCTCGGGCTGTGGTCGGCGGCCCGGCTGCGCCTCGCGCGCCGCCGCGGCCGGATCGTGCCGCTGCTGTCCGCCGCGCAGCTGTCGCGGCGCCCGGGCGGGCAGCGACTCGTCGTGGTGCTCACCGTGGCCGTCGCGCTGCTCTCCTTCGCCGCGACCGCCTGGGACGTCGCCGCCCGGGCGCGCGGGGACGCCGCCGAGGACGCCGTCGGGGCGCAACGGGTCTACACGGTCGACGCGCCGCACCCGGACGCGCTCGAGGCGGCCGTCGCCGAGGCCGATCCCGGTGGGCATGCGATGGCGGTCGTACGCGCGAGCCAGCGCTTCGACAACGCCCCGATCGAGCTGCTGGGGGTGCAGTCCGACCGGCTCGCCGACGTCGCCGTCTGGCGCGGGCACACCCGCGAGCAGGTCGGCGGCGTCGCCGCGCGCCTGCACCCGTCCGCGCCCGACCCGCTGCGCCTGGGCCGCGAGCTCGGCGCCGAGGTGAGCGTCGACGCGCTGCCGGCCAAGCCCGCCCTGCGCCTGGCCGCGATCGTGGCCGGCCCCGGGCAGCCGCCGCGCACCGTCACCCTCGGCCCGCTGGCCAGGGGCACCCACGGCTACCACGCGGCGCTCGTGGGCTGCACCGCCGGCTGCCGGCTCATCGGGCTCGCGGTCGGCCGGTCGGCGGGCGGCAGCGACCCGTTCGCGGTCACCGTCGCCGTGCGCACGTTGTCCAGCGACGGCGAGCCGCTCGCCCCCGGCTTCGACCTCGCCGGGCGCTGGCGGGCCCGGCCGGCCGCGAACGGCGGGAACACGGTGACCGTGCGCGCGGGGGCGGCGCTGGGCATCGACGTCTCCGGCAGCGACCCCGCCGACGCCGTGGTCGAGCACGTGGACACCCCGGACACGCTGCCCGCGGTGCTGGCCGGCGGGGCGCCGGCCGACGACGCCGAGGCCGCCGCGTTCAGCCTGCCCGGCTTCTCGGACCAGCCGCAGCCGTTCACGGTCGCGGCCCGCGCCGACAGCCTCCCGCGGGCCGGGCGCCGCGCGGTGATGTTCGACCTCGACTACGCCACGCGCCTGGCCGAGCGCACCGCGAGCCTCGCCGACAACGGCAGCCTGCGCTACGAGGTGTGGGCCGCGGCCGGCGCGCCCGCGGACCTGGCCGCCCGGCTCGGCGCCCGGGGCGTGCAGGTGCTCGGCACCGAGACGATCGACGGGTTCACCGAGCGGCTGGCCCGGGGCGCCCCCGCGCTCGGGCTCCGGCTCTACCTGCTCGCCGGGGGCGCGGCGATCCTCCTCGCGCTCGGGGTGGTGCTGCTGAGCGCGTACGTCGGCGTCCGCGCCCGCCTCTACGAGCTGGCGGCGCTGCGGGTCGCCGGGGTGCGCGCGGGGCAGTTGCGACGGGCGCTGCTGCGGGAGTACCGCGCGCTGCTCGGCCTGCCCCTCGTGGCCGGGCTGGCCGCGGGGGTCGCCGGCGCGCTGGTCATGCTGCCCGGGGTGCCGCTGGTGACGGTCGGGGAGCCGGCCGGCTCGTTCTCCTACGAACCCGGGTTCGGGGCGCTGCCGGTCGCGCTCGGGCTCACGGTGCTCGGACTGCTGGTGACCGTGGTGCTCGTGCTGCGGCTGCTCGGCCGGGCCACGCCCCCGCGGCTGCGGGAAGGCGGGCAATGAGCGCCGGGCTGGGGATCATGTGCCGGGGGCTGGTGTACATCTACCGGCTGGAGGGGTACGACATCGTCGCCCTTTCCGGGGTGGACCTGGACATCTCGGCCGGGGAGTCGGTCGCGCTGCTCGGGCCCTCGGGCTCCGGCAAGTCCACGCTCCTGTCGCTGCTGGCCGGGCTCCTGCCACCGTCGGCGGGACGGCTCACGGTCGGCGAGCACGACCTCGTGCGCGCGACGCCGGCCGAGCTCCAGGAGATGCGCGCGGCCGACGTCGGCGTGGTGCTGCAGGGGGCGTCGCGGAATCTGCTGCCGTACCTCACCGCCGAGCAGAACGTCCGTTTCGCCCAGCGCGCGGTCCCCGGCGACCGGCGCCGCGGCCTGCCCGAGCCCCGCGACGTGCTCGCGATGGTCGGGCTCACCGGACGCGCACGCAACCGGCAGCGGCCGCAGCGACTCTCTCCTGGTGAGCGTCAGCGGTTGGCGCTCGCCGTGGGGCTGGCCGGACGGCCGGGCCTGCTGCTCGCGGACGAGCCGACCAGCCAGCTCGACCCCCGGGCGCGCGACGAGGTGCTCACGGCCCTCGACGCGGTCCGCCGGGCGGGCACGACCGTGGTGGTCGTGACCCACGACCCGGACGTGGGGCGGCGCCTGGGCCGGACGGTCACCATCCGCGACGGCCGGGTCGGGGCGGAAGGCCGGCGAGGAGAGGACTACGCGGTCGTGGGCCGCGACGGTACGGTGCATCTGCCGCAGGACGTGCTGCGCATGCTGCCGCCGGGGACATTGGTGGGCGTCGAGCCCCAGCCCGACGGCACGGTGCTGCTGGTCCCTGCCCGAGTCGACGTGGAGGGATTGCAGTGAAGACGCTGACGGTCGAGGGGGTCACGGTCGCGTACGAGCGGGACCACCCGGTGCTGCGCGACGTGTCGGTCGTGGTGTCCCCGGGCCAGATCCTGGCCGTGACCGGGCCCTCGGGCGCGGGCAAGACCACGCTGCTGTGGGCGATGGCCGGCCTCCTGCGCCCGGCCGAGGGCGTCGTGACGGTCGACGCGACGCCGCTGCGCGACCGCGACCACGCCGTCTCGGAGCGTGTGGTGCTCATCCCGCAGGACAACGGGCTCGCCGCGATCCTCACCGCCCAGGAGAACATCCAGGTCGCCATGATCGCGGGCGGCTCGGCCCCGGCCGACGCCCGGCGCGCCACGGTCTCCTCGCTCGAGCGGCTCGGCCTCGCCGGGCAGGCCGACCAGCTGGTGGAGGAGCTCTCCGGTGGTCAGCAGCAGCGCACGGCGATCGCGCGGGGCCTGGCCCTGCACGGCGCCGTGCTGCTGGCCGACGAGGTGACCAGCGAGCTGGACGCGACCAACCGGCAGAAGGTGATGGAGCTGCTGCAGGAGGAGGCCCGGCGGGGCGCCGCGGTGGTGTTCGCGACCCACGACCCGGAGGCCGCGGCCGCCTGCGACCGCGAGCTGCACCTCTCGGACGGGGCGGCCCAGCTGGTGCGCGGCTGACCGCACTGTCTTCGCCGTGACTCAAGCCACCTCCCGGGCCTGATTCGCGAGTACGCTGCTCGCGTTTTTCATGACTCTGGGGAGTAGTGATCATGAGCGAAAGCACCGACATCCACGACCCCGATCTCACCGGCGACGCGCTCGCCACCGTCGAGCCGGCCTCGGGCGTCGTCGTGCCGGCCCAGGCCGGGGCGCCCGAGCAGGAGCACTCGCGCTTCGACGAGGCGGCCGAGAAGGTCACCACGTTCGCGACCGGCGCGGCGGACCGGGTCGGCGAGTTCGCGGCCAGCACCGCCGCCGCCTCCGGGCGGGTCGCGTCGCAGGTGGTCGACCGGCTGCGCAACAACGCGGAGCTGACCGCCGACCGCGGCACCACGACCATCGCCGACGAGGTGGTGGAGAAGATCGCCGGCATCGCCGCGCGGCAGGTCGAGGGCGTCTACGACCTCGGCGGCGACGTCGCCCGGGTGTTCGCCGCGGTCCGCGACCGCATCGGCCTCGGCGACGACGAGCGGGAGAACGGCAACCGGGGCGTCTCGGTGCGCCTCGAGGGCCGCAATGCCACGGTGCGGGTGACGCTCGTGATCGAGTACGGCTACGTCGTGTACTCGGTGGCGGAGAAGGTGCGCACGCAGGTCATCGGCTCGGTGGAGAACCTGCTGGGGCTCGAGGTCACCGCCGTGGACATCGTCGTGGACGACGTGCACGTCGAGGATCGGGACAAGGCGGCGAAGTAGGCGGCATCGGCGAGGCCCGCGCCGAGTGGCGCGGGCCTTAGCGATCGTTCAGGTGGCCCGCTAGCATCGTGGTATGGATGCCCACGACATCGCGGAGGGGCGCGCCCGCTGGCAGCGCCGTTACGACGAGGCCCGCAAGCGTGACGCCGACTTCACCACGCTGTCCGGCACGCGGGTCGAGCCCGTGTACGGTCCGCCCGAGGGCGCCGACGTGCCCGGCTTCGAGCGGATCGGCTGGCCCGGCGAGTATCCGTACACGCGCGGCCTGCACCCGACCGGGTACCGCGGCCGCACGTGGACCATCCGCCAGTTCTCCGGGTTCGGCAACGCGCAGCAGACCAACGCGCGGTACAAGATGCTGCTCGGCGCGGGTGGCGGGGGCCTCTCGGTGGCCTTCGACATGCCCACCCTCATGGGCCGCGACTCCGACGAGCCGCAGTCGCTGGGCGAGGTGGGCCACTGCGGCGTCGCGATCGACTCCGCCGCCGACATGGACGTGCTCTTCGACGGCATCCCGCTGGCCGACGTGACCACGAGCATGACCATCTCCGGGCCCGCGGTGCCGGTGTTCTGCATGTACCTGGTGGCGGCCGAGCGGCAGGGCGCCGATCTCGCGCGGCTCGACGGCACGCTGCAGACGGACATCTTCAAGGAGTACATCGCCCAGAAGGAGTGGCTCTTCCCGCCTGAGCCGCACCTGCGCCTCATCGGCGACCTCATGGAGTACACGAACCGGAACATCCCGCGCTACAAGCCGCTGTCCGTGTCCGGGTACCACATCCGCGAGGCCGGCTCGACCGCCGCTCAGGAACTCGCGTTCACCCTCGCCGACGGCTTCGGCTACGTCGAGCTGGGCCAGTCCCGCGGGCTCGACGTCAACACGTTCGCGCCCGGGCTGAGCTTCTTCTTCGACGCGCACATCGACTTCTTCGAGGAGATCGCCAAGTTCCGCGCCGCCCGGCGCATCTGGGCCCGCTGGCTGCGCGACGTCTACGGCGCCACCAGCGAGAAGGCGCTCTGGCTGCGCTTTCACACCCAGACCGCCGGGGTCTCGCTGACGGCGCAGCAGCCGTACAACAACGTCGTGCGCACCGCCGTCGAGGCGCTCTCGGCCGTGCTGGGCGGCACGAACTCGCTGCACACCAACGCGCTGGACGAGACCCTCGCGCTGCCGACCGACGAGGCCGCCGAGATCGCCCTGCGCACCCAGCAGGTGCTCATGGAGGAGACCGGCATCACCAGCGTCGCCGATCCGCTCGGGGGTTCCTGGTACGTCGAGGCGCTCACCGACAAGATCGAGGCCGAGGCGGAGGCGATCTTCGCCCGGATCCGGGACATGGGTCACGATGGGTCGATCACCGCGGGCATCCTGCGCGGGATCGAGGACGGCTGGTTCATGAGTGAGATCGCCGACTCCGCCTTCGCCTACCAGCAGGCGGTCGAGAAGGGCGACAAGCGCGTCGTCGGGGTGAACGTGCACACCGGCTCGGTCACCCGCGACCTGGACATCCTGCGCGTCTCCCACGAGGTCGAGGTGGAGCAGAACAAGCTCCTCGCCACCCGGCGCGCCGAGCGCGACAACGCGGCGGTCAAGGAGCGGCTGGAGCGCATGGTCGCGGCCGCGCGCGGCGAGGAGAACATGATCCCGTCGATGCTGGACGCGGCCCGGGCCGAGGCGACGCTCGGCGAGATCTGCGGGGCGCTCAAGGACGAGTGGGGCATCTACCGCGAGCCGGCCCGCTTCTAGCCCCACCGGTTCAGCCCTCTGGCGTTACCGAACCGCAATGTAACACCGCAACCGGCACCTTCCCCCGCTGGTCTTCTTACGAACGACGTAGACCTCGGGGGAGGGGCCTTGCTGGCAGTCGTGCTTGCAGCGTTGCGGGCCCGCCGTGTCCAAGCGCTGACGTTGGTGCTGCTCAGCACCCTCGCCGCCGCGGCCGCGGCGGCCGCACCCTGGTATGTGCTGGCTTCGACGGAGCGGATCGCCAACCGGCACGTGGAGCACGCGCCGATCCAGGAGCGGTCGCTGGAGACGATCGGCGAGGGGCCCGTCGAGGGCGGGTCCGTCGAGGCGCAGATCGCCGCCCAGGCGCAGCTGACCCAGCGCATCGTGGGGTTGTCGGGCTTCGTGACGTACACGGAGGCCTATCTCGACGGCCGCCCGACCACCGGCAGCTCGCAGGCGGCCAAGGGCGGCGGCAACGAGGAGCGCACCTCCGACTCCCAGCTCGTCGTGCGCACCGACGTCTGCTCGCACGCGACGTTCGAGGGCCGCTGCCCGGCCGCCGCCGACGAGGTCGCGCTCAGCTACCGCACCGCCCGCTGGCTGCGGGTCAAGGCCGGCGACACGATGACCTACGTCACGCCGAAGCTGCCCCGGCCGCTGCCGCTCAAGGTCGTCGGGGTGTACCGCCCCGACGACCCCAACGCCCCGTTCTGGAGCAGCAACAACGACCTCGTCGCCAAGGTGCTGCCGACCAGCGCCCCGCCGGAGATGACCGAGCCGGTCGACGACGCCGTGCTGGCCGCGCCCGCGCTGTTCGACCACAGCCTGGCCCCGGCCGGGGTCGCCATCCGCACGATCACCGACATGGTGGCCGAGCCGCAGCTGCTCGTCGACAACGCGCCCGGGGACGTCAGCGCGCGACTGGCCGGGGCGACCGTCGAGGCCGGCAACAACCGGCTGACGCTCAACACCCAGCTGCCGGCGACCATCGACAAGGTTGAGCGCGACCGCCGGCTCGTGTCGCTGGGCGTGCCGGTCGGCGCCTTCCAGCTGCTCGTGCTGTGCTGGTTCGCGCTGTACCTCGCGGTCAAGTACACCGGCGAGGAGCGGCGCCCGGACATCGGGCTCGTGAAGCTGCGCGGCGCCACCCGCATGCGCACCTGGGCCCTGGTCAGCGGCCAGAGCGCGCTGCCGATGCTGGTCGGCGCGGTCCTGGGGCTGCCGATCGGGTGGGCCGCCGCGACCGCGGTCGCCGGCGCCATCCAGGACACCGAGGTCAACGCGCTCGCGTTCTCCCTGTCGGTGGGCGCGGTCGTCCTGGCCGTGCTCGGCGCGCTGCTCGCCGCCCTGCTGGCCGAGCGCCGCGCGCTCTCCTCCAGCGTCTCCGACCTGCTGCGCCAGGCCTCGGCCCGCGGCCGCGTCTGGCGCGACCTGTTCGACCTGCTGCTCGTCGTGCTCGCGGTCGTCGCCGTCTACCAGGTCAAGCACCGCGCGGAGGGCGACGCCGCCGGCCTCGCGCTGCTGGCGCCCGGGCTCGCCGCGCTGGCCTTCGCGCTGGTGGCCGCGCGGCTGATCACCTTCGCGGCCGGGCGCGCGGTCGAGGGAGCGCTGCGCCACGGCCACCCGGCCCGCGCGCTCACCGCGATCTACCTGGCCCGCCGGCCGGGCGTGCACCGGCTCGCCGCGCTCATGATCGCGACGGTGGCGCTGCTGACCACCTCCGCGCTGACCTGGAACGCCGGGCGCACCGACGGGCAGACCCGGGCCGAGCTCGAGGTCGGCGCCGACCGGGTGCTCACCGTCCGGGCCGAGAACCGGCTCGCCCTGCTCAACGCGGTCCGGGCCGCCGATCCGGCCGGGAAGTACGCGATGGCCGCGGTGTCCTCGGTGCGCTCGAACAGCGACCGGGTGCTGCTGGTCGACAGCCCGCGGCTGCCCAGCGTGGCGATGTGGCGGCCCGAGTACGGGCTGAGCGCCGCCCAGACCGCGGCCCTGCTGCATCCGGCCGCCCCGGACCCGGTGACGATGACCGGCGGCGACCTGGCCGTGGACCTCACCAGCCAGATCGACGGGGACACCGCCCGGGTGGTCTTCCTCGACGTCGTCTTCGCCGACGCGAAGGGCGAGCGGATCGCGGCCCGGCTCGGCCCGCTCGCCTCGGGCCGGGCGACGCTGCGCGCGTCGGTGCCGGCCTGCGCGAGCGCGCCCGGCTGCAGGCTCAGCTCGCTGCAGCTGGTGCAGTCGACCCTGGAGCAGAAGGTCTTCTTCGCGGCCCGGGCCGGCGTGGACGTCGTCGTGCACGGCGCGACCGCGGGCGGGCAGCCGGTGCTGGGCAAGGACCTGCTCGCCGACCGGACCCGCTGGCGGCTGGGCGTGAACGGCAACCCGCCCAACCTGGTGGCCGTGCCGGTCGCCGAAGGGCTGCGCCTGACCGTCGCGCCGCAGCGCAACGGCGGCACCAACGATCCGGGCGTGTATCCGCTGGACACGCCAGCCCCGCTGCCGAGCGTGCGCGCCACCCGGCTGCAGCAGCGGCTCGTGGGCGACCAGCGGGTCGGCTTCGGCTCGGTGTCGATCTCGGAGGAGATCGCCGCGACCGCGCGGGCCCTGCCGCAGCTGGGGACCAAGGGGGTGCTGCTCGATCTCGAGTACGCCGACCGGCTCAGCGCGGACTTCGGGGCGGGCGAGTCGCTGCAGGTGTGGCTGAACGCGAGCGCACCGGCGAACATGACGAAGCTGCTGCGGGACCAGGGGCTGATCGTGCTCGGCGAGGAGTCGATCGCGGGCACGGCCGACCGGTACGCCTCCTTCGGCCCGCCGCTCACCCTGCAGTTCATGCTGCTGTCCGCGATCGTCGGGCTGGCGCTGGCGATCGGGGCGGCGGTCGTCGTCGCCGCCGTGGAGCGCCGGCCCCGGGCCCGGGAGCTGGGCGCGCTGCGGGCCCAGGGGGCCTCGGCCCGCATGGTCAAACGCGTGGGCGTCGAGGGGTACCTCGTGCTGGCCCTCTCCTCGCTGGTGTTCGGGCTGATCCTGGCCGCCGTCATACGCGCCTACATCGGCGACGTCCTGCCTTACTTCGCCGACGGTTGGAGCAAGCCGTGAGCGGTCCGGAGCGAAGCGGAGGTGTCGGCGTGAGCAATCCGGAGCGGAGCGGAGGTGTCGGCATGAGCGGTCCGGAGCGGAGCGGAGGGGCCGCTCACCAGGGGTGCAGCTCGGCGATCAGGCCGGCGCCGGAGCTTGCGGAGGTGCCGGCATGATCGGTCTTGCGCTTGCGATGGTGCGGGCCCGGCCGGGGCAGGCTCTGACCGCGTTCCTGCTGGCCGTGTTCGCGATGGCCGCGGCCGTCAGCGCGCCGGTGTATTCCACCACCGCCGACCGCGCGGTCGTGCACAGCCAGGTGGCCGCGGCGACGACGAGCGAGCGGGTCGTGCAGGCGCGGCGGACCTCGCCCACCCCCACGGACCACGACTTCGAGAACCTCCTGCCGCAGCTGTTCAACGGCAGCGGGTTCGCCGGCGTCTTCAGCACCGAGTACGACATCATCATCCCGCCGCCGGCGCCGCAGGCCAACAGCATCGCGCCGCGCTTCGTCTACCGCGACGGCGTCTGCGCCCACCTGCGCATCACCGCCGGCCGGTGCTTCGTCAGCGAGACCGAGGTCATCCTCAGCACGGCCCAGGTGCAGGACCTCGGGCTGCACATCGGCGACGTGTTCCAGGCCGCCTGGGCGACCGTCGACCCCCAGGGCGGCGACTTCGTCGAGCGGGGCAAGCGGGCCTCGCTCACCCTCGTGGGCTCCTACGACCCCCGCAACAAGGCCGAGCAGTACTGGTCCGACATGGACTACTTCAACCCGCGCCCGAGCGCCCGGTTCACCACCGAGCCCGCCTTCGCCGGACGTCTGACGCTGGAGGCGCTCGAGCACGGCCCGGAGAAGCAGGCCCTCGACGTCGTCATCGACGACTCGGCCATCACCCGGGAGTCGCTGGACGGCATCAGCGCGCAGGTCCAGGACGGCAAGAGCAAGCTCGAGGCGCTGCCCGGCCACGCGGTCGTCAGCACCGGGCTGCCGGCCCTGCTCAAGCGCATCGACGGCGACCGGAGCCTGGTGGCCCAGGTCGTGCCGGTGGCCGCGGTACCGCTGGTGCTGCTCTGCTGGTTCGTGCTGTTCATCGCCGTGGCCTCCGCGACCCAGGAACGGCGCCGGGAGCTCGGCCTGTTCTCGCTGCGCGGGCTCACCGTCCCGCGGCGCTGGTGGCTCGCGGCCGGCGAGAGCATCGTGCCGATCCTGGCCGGCGCCGTCGCCGGGTTCTTCCTCGGCCACTACGTCGTGCGCCTGGCCGCCTGGGCGCTGCTGAGCACCTCCTCGGACGTGCCGATCAAGGCCGGGCTGAACTGGTGGGCGGCCGTCGCCCTGGGCGGCGCGCTGCTGGCCGCGCTGTTCGCCCAGCGCGCCGAGCTGGCCAAGCGGACCGTGGACCTGCTGCGCAACGTGCCCAGCCGGATCTCGCGCTGGGGCGCGCCGGTCTTCGAGGTCGTCGTCGTGGTGCTGGCCGTCGTCTCCGTCATCCAGCTGCGCCGGGGCGGCGGCGGGCTCACCGGCTTCGCGCTCGTCGCCCCGTCCGCCGTCGTCATCGCGGTGGCCCTGGTCGCGGCCCGGCTCGTGCTGCCCGTCGCCGAGCGCGTCGGGCGGCGGGCCTCCCGGCGCGGGCGGATCGGGCCGATGCTGGCCGCCTACGCGCTGTCGCGGCGCCCGGGCACCCAGCGGGTCCTGGCCCTCTTCGTGGTCGCGATCGGCCTGCTGGTCTTCGCCGCCACCGCGGCCAGCGCGTCCGGCGACGCCCGCGACCACCGCGCCCGCGTGCAGCTCGGCGCGCCCCGCGTGCTCACCGTCGACCCGCTCAGCCGGGCCGCGCTGCTGTCGAAGGTCCGCGCCGTCGACCCGCACGGGCAGTTCGCGATGGCGACGGCGCTGCTGCCGACCGCCGAGGACGCGACCCCGCCGGTGCTCGCCGTGGACAGCCAGGCCCTCGCGGCCACCGCGCTGTGGGACGACCCGCGGCTGTCCGCGCAGGAGGCGGCCGAGCTGCTGCACCCGCCGCTCGGGCGCGAGACGATCCAGGTCGACAACAAGGAGCTCTCGCTCGACGTCAGCATCGACAACCTGGTCGACGCCTTCCGCGTGCACTGGGTCGCGGTCGTGGTGCCCAGGGACGGCTCCGACGTCGGCCGGGTCGACCTGGGCCAGGTGAGCACCGGCCGCAAGACCTACGTGCGCAACCTGCCGATGTGCGTGAACGGCTGCCGGCTCGCGGCGCTGGAGATGGAGCAGCCCGAGGCGCGCGGCTTCGACGCCAACATCGTGCTGCACAGCCTCAGCCAGCACGGCAAGGCCATCGTCGACGAGGCGGGCTTCGCGCAGGCCGACGGCTGGCGGGTGCCGGACACGCCCGGGCCGAAGCTGCTCGTGCCGACCCTCACCGCGCAGCAGGATGGGCTGCGGGCCGAGATCTCCAACTACAAGGGCGCCGACACCGCGATGCGGGTCATGCCGACCGACGTGCCCGCGCCGCTGCCCCTGATCGCGGCCCGCACCGCCGGGTTCGGCGACCACATCACGGGCCTGGACGGGACGCTGCAGCCCATCGGGCTCGCCGGTGAGGTCGAGACCGTGCCGCGGCTCGGCTACGGGGGCGGGCTGGTCGACCTGGACTACGCCGAGCGGGTCGCGACGGACGGGGGCGATGCGCTGTACCCGCAGATCTTCCTCGGCCCCAAGGCGCCCGCGGACGTCGTGGACCAGCTGCGCAAACAGGGCCTGACGATCAGTCTCGACCGGCCCCTGGGCCCGGTCCGCGACGCGCTCGACGAGCAGGGGCCGGCCATCGCGCTGCGCTTCCACGAGCTGGCCGGCGTGCTCGGGGTGATCCTCGCCATCGGCGCACTGTGGCTGGTCTCGAGCCTCGACCGCCAGCGCCGGGCCGGGGAGATGCGCTCCCTGCGCGCGCAGGGCATCGCCCGGCGGGACGCGGCCGCCAGCGGCTACCTCGCGCTGGTCGGCGCCGCGGTCGTGCTGGCCCCGTTCGCGGCGCTGGCCAGCTGGCTGCTGGTGCGCGAGTATCTTCCGGTGTTCAGCGACGACGCCCAGGGCTTCCAGGCCGCATACTGGCCGTCGCCGCTGCCGGTCGCCGTCGCCTGGGGAGCCGCCGCGGTCCTGCTCGCCGTCGCGGCGCTCGTCGCCGGCGCGAGACTGCGTGCGGCCGCGACACTGAAGCGCTGAGGAACTCCGGGATGGGAATGGGGACGCGATGAACGGATTGGCGGTCGCCTGCCGGCGGGTCGTGCACATCTACCGGGCCGAGGCGGGCGACGTGGTGGCGCTGGCCGGCGTCGACCTGTCGATCGGCCCGGGCGAGACGCTCGCGCTCGTCGGGCCCTCGGGGTCGGGCAAGTCGACGCTCATCGCCCTGCTCGCCGGGCTCATGCGCCCGTCGGCCGGCCGGGTCAACATCGGCACCTACGACATGGGCAAGCTCTCCGACGGGGAGATCGCCCGGCTGCGGGGCACCGAGATCGGCGTCGTGCTGCAGGGGGCGGCGCGCAATCTGCTGCCGTACGCGTCGCTGCATCGCAACATCTGGCTGGCCCAGCGGCGGGCGGCCCGCACCGAGGGCATCAAGCTCGACGACCCGGACCGCATCCTCGACCTCGTCGGCCTGCCCGGCCTCGGACGGGCCCGCATCGACGAGCTCGCCCCCGGCGCCCGGCAGCGCGCGGCGCTCGCCGTCGGCATCGCGGCCGGCCCCGGCCTGCTGCTCGTCGACGAGCCCACCAGCCAGCTCGACACGCACGGCCGCGACGAGGTCCTGGAGGCCCTCGAGACCGTCAACCGCGAGCGCAACACCACGATCGTCGTCGTCACCCACGACGGCGAGGTCGGCACCCGGCTCGGGCGCGCGGTGACCATCCGCGACGGCCGCGTCGGCGCCGAGGGCCGCGATGGCCAGGACTTCGCGGTGGTGGCGGGCGACGGCACGGTGCAGCTGCCGCCGGAGGTTCTCGGCGACTTCCCGCCCGGCACGCTCTTCACCGTGGAGCACATCGACGGGGCCGTCACACTGGTAGCGGGTGGATCCGACCGGTCACTTGCGGCAGAGCACTAGGGGAGCGTGCAAAACTAGGGCCATGACCGACCCACGCCAGTCACAGTCGATCTTCACCCGCGGGGCGGTGGACCTCGGCGCCCTGGCCGCTCGCAACACCGCGGCCGCGGCGCGGCCCGCCCCCGATGCCCCCGCGGGCGCCCCGGCCGGCGCCAACGTGATCGAGGTCACGGAGGCGAGCTTCCAGCAGGACGTCATCCAGCGTTCGCTGACCGCGCCGGTCGTCATCGACTTCTACGTCGCCGGCAGCGCGCCGGATCAGCAGTTCTCGCCGCTGCTGGCCGCGCTCGCGGCCGAGGGCGCGGGCACCTGGACGCTCGCGCGGGTCGACATCGAGACGAGCCCGCGCCTCGCGCAGATGTTCCGCATCCAGAACATCCCGTTCGTCGTCGCGATCGTCGGCGGGCAGCCGGTCGACGCCTTCAACCAGGCGCTGCCCGAGCCGCACCTGCGCCAGTGGATCGACGCGGTGCTGAAGGCGGCCGGCGTCGAGGTCGACCGGCCCGAGGACCCGCGGCTGCTCGCGGCCGACGACGCCATGGCCGACGGAGACCTCGACGCGGCCGAGGCGGCCTACCAGAAGATCCTCGACGAGACGCCGAACGACATCGTCGCCGAGTCCGGGCTGGCCCAGGTCGGCCTGCTGCGGCGCACCGACGGCATCGACCTGGCCGGCGCGCTCGCCGCGGCCCAGGACGCGCCCGACGACCTGCCGGCGCAGCTGCTCGCCGCCGACGTCGAGGTCCTCACCGGCGAGGCCGACAAGGGCTACACCCGCCTCGTCGGACTCGTCCGCCGCACCGCCGGCGAGGAGCGCGAGTCGGTGCGCAAGCACCTGCTCGCGCTGTTCACCATCGCCGGCCCCGACGATCCCGCCGTCGCCAAGGCCCGCCGGGCACTGGCGAGCGCGCTGTTCTGACGGCGGCCGCCGTGCGCCGCATCGCCGTCATCGACGCGCCGAGCAACCTCGGGTTACGGCCACCGACCGCAACCTCGGTGCCCGGCTGCGCCAAGGCGCCCGGCGCGCTGCGCGACCACAACCTGCTGACCCGGCTGGGCGCGCGCGACGCCGGCTGCATCACCCCGCCGCGGTATGACCCGGCGGGGTGGCAGCCCGGCGACGGCGTGGCCCAGTCGGCCGAGATCGCCGTGTTCGTCAAGCGCCTCGCCGACCGCATCGGCTCGGTCCTGAGCGCCGGCGACTTCCCGCTCGTGCTCGGCGGGGACTGCTCGATCCTGCTCGGCGCCGGCTTGGCCATGCGCCGCTTCCAGAACGAGGCCGGCGGCCGCATCGGGCTCGTCTACGTCGACGGGCACTCCGACTTCCGCCACGAGGGCAACGCCTCCTACGTGGGCGCCGCGGCGGGCGAGGCGCTGGCCCTCGCGACCGGCCGGGGCCAGGCCAACCTCGCTTCGATCGAGCAGCGGCGGCCGTACTTCCGCGACGTCGACGTCGCCCTCCTGGGCATCCGCACCCACGACGAGTACCGCCTCGACCTGCAGGCCGCCGGGATCGTCGCCCGCGCCGTGCCCGAGCTGCGCTCCAACGGGGCCGCCCGGTCCGCCCAGTGGGCCCGCGAGCAGCTGCGCGACTGCGCCGGCTTCTGGGTGCACATCGACGTGGACGTCCTCGACCCGGCCGTGATGCCGGCGGTGGACGCCCCCGACGTCGGCGGCATCGCCTACCGCGAGCTGGAGATCCTGCTCAGCGGGCTCGTCAGCGACTCGCGCTGCCTGGGCGCGCAGGTCACCGTGTTCGACCCGGACTACGACCCGGACGGGCAGTACGCGGCGGAGGTCGCGGACGTGCTCGTCGCCGGGCTCGAGCCGCTCATCACGTCCTCGGCCCTCGTGGCGGCGTCGCCGGACCCGATCATCTCGGCGCCGCCGTTCGCGGCTCCGGTGTCGGCCCCGCCGATCTCGGCGCCGCCGCTGGCCACGCCGCGGCCGCCGGCCTCCCTGCCGCCGCTGATGCCGTCGCCGGACGGGCACTCGCCCGCCGATGCGGGCACGATGCCGCGGTTTGTCGACGTTTCCCCGCGCATCTCGGATATATCGGAAATATCCGACAGTGGGTGGGCGGGGACGAGTGCGCTGCTCGCGGGGGCGGCGGCGAGGATCGATCACGGTCCGGTTGCGGACGACAGGGCCGAGGGCTTCGAGGAGGAGCCGGCGGCCGGGGCCCGGGGCTGGGACGAGTGGCCCGTGGCCGAGGAGCGCGGCGCCTTGCGCCGCGCGGCGCGCGAGGATGCGCCTTCGGGGGAGGGGCGGGGCCTTCTGCGGAACGCGGCGCGCGAGGATGAGTCGCCTTCGAGAGAGTCACCCGCTGAGACCGAAGACGAGCCGGAGTCGGCAGAGGATGAGCCCGAAGCCGAGCTTGAGCCTGAAGCCGAGCCCGAGCCTGAGTCCGAAGTAGAGCCCGAAGCCGAAGACGAGCCCGAAAACGAGCCCGAAGTCGAGGCCGAGTCCGTGGCCGAAGCCGAGGCCGTGGGCGTTGGTGTGGACGGGGAAGGCGCTCCGGAGAGGCCGACCTGGTTGCTCGGGCGCTACAGCCGGCCGGCGTCGCTCTCGCTCGACTCGCTGCCCCGCGACTCGGTCGGGCCAGGGGGCCTGAAGCGCGCCGGCGGGCCGTTCGTGCCCGCGCAGGCCGCCCGGCGCGGCGTCGAGGACTCGCCCGAGTCGCCGCTCACCGATGTCGTGCCCGCCGCCCGCACGCCGGTCGAAGAGGAAGAGACCACGAGCTGAGCGCGCCCGGGCTCCCGGATGCGGGAGCCCGGCTCGCGGTGGCCTCAGCCGATGGTCTGGAAGAACTTGCCCGCGATCGGCACGGCCGCCGCGGTCGAGGCGCCGCCGTTCTCGACGAAGACGCAGAAGGCGATGTCGCCGCGGTAGCCCATGAACCAGGAGTGGGTGTGCGCGGGATCGTTGTCGTACTCGGCGGTCCCCGTCTTGCCCCGCAGGTCGCCCGAGAGGCCCTTGAGCTGGCTCGCCGTGCCCTCGGTGACGACCTCGCGCATCATCTGCCGCAGGGCGTCGACGGAGGCCTGGTTGAGCTGCGGGCCGTCGGCCGCCGGGCTCTTCGGGGCCGGCTCCAGCACCAGCTGGGGCTGCTTCCACTGACCCCGGGCGATGCCGGCCGCCGCGGCCGCCATGATGACCGGGGAGACGAGGTTGGTGCCCTGGCCGAACGCGGCCGCCGCCTGCTCGGCCTTGGAGCCGTTCACCGAGATCTTGCCGGTGAACACGTCCGTCCCGAGGTCCCACGGGATGCCCAGGCCCAGCGTCTGGGCCGTCTTGCCCAGCCCGTCGGGGGCGATCTGGGGCGCGAGCGAGGCGAACGCCGTGTTGCAGGACTTCGAGAAGTCGGTCCGCAGCGGTACGCTGCCCAGCTCCTCGTCGTGCGAGTTCTTGAACGTGCGGCCGTCGACCGTGAGCGTCTTCGGGCAGTTCACGACGGACTCGCCGGTCATGCCCTTGTCCAGCACCGCGAGCGCGGTGACCGCCTTGAGCATCGAGCCGGGCGGGGTCTGGCCGACGAGCGCGAAGTTGTTCGCGGCCGCGCCGGGACCGTTGGCCACGGCGACGATCGAGTTGTCGCTGATGCGGATCGCCACCAGGGCCGAGCGTCGCGTGTCGCCCGCGAGGGCCTGCTCCGCCGCGTTCTGCATGTTCTGGTCGAGGCTGAGCTTCACCGTGCCGCCGGTGGTGGCGTCCGAGGAGAAGTACTCCTTGTCGGGCGTGCCCTGCGGCATGGAGACGATCACCCTGACGCCCGGCTTGCCCTGCAGGACGGCGTCGTACTTCTGCTGCAGCCCGCCGAGCCCGACCACGTCCCCGATCTGGTACTTGCCGGGGTTCTTGTCCATGATCTCCTTCGTCACCTCGCCGGTCGTGCCCAGCAGGGCGCGGGCGAACTGCGCGGAGGGGGCGAGGGCCTGGGTCGAGTTGCGGGCGATCACGCCGGGGGTCGAGTTCAGCTTGTTCGCGATCGGGTCGTAGACCTCCTTGCGCAGCGTCACGATCTGCACGAAGGCGTCGGGCGCGGCGCTCTTCACCTTCGCCGGCAGGCCCGACACGTCGACGTCCACGTTCGCCTGCTTGAACGCGTCTGTCAGATTCCTGACCACGATGTTGATGTCGGTGATCGAGCGCGGCTGCACGCCGATGATCACGACCGGCTTGCTGCTCACGATCGGCTGGCCGGAGCCGTCGAGGATGCTGCCGCGCGCCCCCGCGGTCTTGCGAATCGAAAGCTTGTCGGTGGCCTCGAACTTCGGATTGATGGTCTTGGCGTCGAAGACGACCCGCCACTCCTTGTCCACCCGCTTGGCGTCGACCGTCGTGTCGTACTCCCACGTCGAGTCGGCCACCGGCCACGCCACGTGCACGACGGCGCTGCTGTTGTCGTCCTTGACCACCGGCGCGCCCTTGAGGGTGAGCTTGGGCGGCTTGGCGGCCAGGTCACCCGCGACCGTCGTCCACAGCTTCTGCGCCGCGTCGCCGGCCAGGGCTTTACCGTCCGGACCCAAGAACTTCAGCCCGGCGAGGTTGCCCTGCTCCCAGGCCCCGAGGAAGGTCTTGAGCGAGTCGTCCGGCGGCTTGCTGGAGCACGCGGGCAACGTGCCGAGCATCACCAGGGCGACGGCGAGTGCGGTGACACGACGGATCGAAACGGCCATGTGGGCGATTCTGCGCTATGAAAGCACCGTTCCGCACGCCCCAAGATCGCACAAGCGGGACAATTCAGTGCGCCGCGCCCCGCTTGATCGGGTACACGACGATGGTGAACCGGACTGAGGCGAGCCACCCGCAGAGTCTTAGGCTGAGGGCGGACAACCCACAACGACGTGGGCGAGGGGAGAACAACCGATGAATCGGCCTGGGGCGACCCCGGTGAAGGACGACACGCGGGACTTAGGCAGCGCGCGAAATCCCGACGCGGTCGAAGACGACGAGCTGGAGCAGTCAGTGCCCAACGCGGAGCACCTGGTCGCGGAGGCAGTTGTGCTGGCCACCGCGCAGGATGCCGATCCCGAACTGGTCGCGGCCTACTGGCGCCTGGTTCCCGACGAGGAGCTGGCCGCCTGCAACGTCGCCAAGATGGTCGACGCCACCCGATCACACCGGGAGCTCGCGCAGCAGCGCGTGCCCGGCGAGCTCAAGCTCCGCCTGGGACTGAGCGTCACCGGCGGCACCGCGGTGGAGATCGTGACCGACGACATGCCGTTCCTGGTCGACTCGGTCACCAGCGCGCTGTCGTCGCGCAACATCGACGTCAACCTGCTCGTGCACCCGCTCGTCGTGGTGCGCCGCGCCCCGCTGGGCGCGCTGGAGGACGTCCGCGTCGGGGTCGAGCCCGAGGACGCGATCGCCGGCGACATCGTCGAGAGCTGGATCCGCATCGAGGTCGACCGCATCCGCGACGAGGCGGAGCTCGAGGAGCTGCGCACCGACCTGGCCCGCGTGCTCAACGACGTGCGGGAGGCGGTCGAGGACTGGCCGAAGATGCGCACCCAGGCGCTCGCCCTGGCCGACGAGCTCGGCTCCGCGCAGCTGCCGGTGCCGGACAAGGACATCACGGACTCGGTCGAGCTGCTGCGCTGGCTCGTCGACGACCACTTCACGTTCCTGGGCTTCCGGCAGTACAAGCTGATCCGCGGCGAGCACGGCGAGGAGCTGCTGCAGGCGGTCCTGGGCAGCGGCCTGGGCATCCTGCGCGGGGACCGGGTCCAGCCGCGGGTGCTGTCCTCGATGACCGCGGAGGCCTACGCCAAGGCGCTGGAGAAACGCCTGCTCATCATCACGAAGGCGAACTCCCGGGCCACGGTGCACCGCTCGGCGTACCTGGACTACATCGGCTTCAAGATGTTCGACGCCGACGGCAACGTGACCGGCGAGCGGCGCTTCCTCGGGCTGTTCTCCTCGGCGGCGTACCGCACCAGCGTCCGCGATCTCCCCGTGGTCAAGCGCAAGGTCGCCGAGGTGGTCGAGCGCTCCGGCCTGTCGCCGCGTTCGCACTCGGGCAAGGACCTGATGGAGACGCTGGAGACGTATCCGCGCGACGAGCTGTTCCAGATCGGCACCGAGGAGCTCTACAAGGCCGTCATGGGCGTGCTGCGCCTGGCCGGCCGCCGGCAGCTCAGGCTGTTCCTGCGCCGCGACGCGTACGGCCGCTTCATCTCGTGCCTGGTCTACCTGCCCCGGGACCGGTTCACCACCGCGAACCGGCTGCGCATCCAGCAGATCCTGCTCGCCGAGCTCAACGGCGTCGGGGTGGACTACACCACCCGGGTGAGCGAGTCCAAGTTCGCCCGCGTGCACTTCATCGTGCGCACCGAGCCCGGCAACCCGCCCGGCTGGGTCGACGTCGACGACCTCACCGAGCGGCTCTCCGAGGCGACCCGGCTCTGGGACGACGACTTCCGGCTGGTGCTGGAGCGCAAGCTCAACGACGAGCACCAGGCCAAGGTGCTGTACCAGCGCTACGGCGGGGCGATCTCCGACACGTACAAGGACGAGCACACGCCCTACGAGGCGGTGAAGGACGTCGCCAAGCTGGAGCTGCTGGACGAGCCGGGCCAGCTCGTCATGCACGTGTACCGCCGCCGCCAGGACGAGTCCGACATCCGCTTCAAGGTCTTCCGCTACGGCGAGCCCATGGTGCTCTCGGCCGTGCTCCCGGTGCTGCACTCCCTCGGGGTCCAGGTCACCGACGAGCGGCCCTACGAGGTGGTGCGGGGCGACGGGACGATCTACCTGTACGACTTCGGCCTCCAGCTGCCGCCCGACTCCCGGGCCATCGCCGAGGTGCGGCCACACCTGGAGAACGCGTTCTCGGCCACCTGGCGGGGTGAGGCCGAGGTCGACAACTTCAACAGCCTGGTGCTCAAGGCCGGGCTGACCTGGCGCGAGGTCGTGGTGCTGCGGGCCTACGCGAAGTACCTGCGCCAGGCCGGCACCGTCTTCTCCCAGGACTACATGGAGACGACCCTGCTGGCCTACCCGGCCGTCGCCTCCAAGCTCGTCGCGCTCTTCGCCGCCCGGTTCGACCCGCGGCTGCAGCTGTCCGAGGCGAGCCGCTCGGTGCAGTCCAAGGAGCTCGTCGCCGCGATCAACGCCGACCTCGACGAGGTCACCAGCCTCGACCAGGACCGGATTTTGCGCTCGTTCCTGCATCTGATCCAGGCGACGTTGCGGACGTCGTTCTTCCAGCGTGGTGATGGTGGGCGGCCGAAGTCGTACACGGCGTTCAAGCTTGATCCGCAGTCGATTCCGGATTTGCCGGCGCCGCGGCCGCGGTTCGAGATTTTCGTGTACTCGCCGCGGTTTGAGGGTGTGCATCTGCGGTTCGGTTCGGTGGCGCGTGGTGGTCTGCGCTGGTCGGA